>JABHLN010000018.1:40573-46015 GCA_018693105.1 Desulfobacterales bacterium
GCTCAAAAAATAATCCTCGGAATATCAAACATATGCCTGTGGTTATTTTTTTCGCATGCCTTGATCTTGAACAAAAACCCTCATTTCTGGGTGGACACTATGTAAAAAAATAAAACCAACCTACACTTTATCCAACTGAATTGTCAAACTATTGTACCAGAATATGAAAGTAAAATCATTCATTTGCCATAGTCAACATACATCTTGCACACCATAACAAACTATGTTAGCTAACCTTTTTATGAAACAATATGTTATAGATGAGCTGAGATTTCAAGATTATGAAAATATTAAATCATACCTTGATAAAAAATTTGGGTCTGCCGATCTTGAAAGAATATACTGGATAACTCTGGATGAAAAAATACTGACCGAAACTCAAGCTGAACACACACAATGTCATCCTTATTATTTTGCAGTTGAGCTCGAAGAAACCCGTATATCTTTTGAACTTCTGGTACGAACCAGAAACAGGATAAGATGCGAATGTATTGGATATGCTACTTCTGATCAACTAAAATGGTTAATGAATTATATTGATTACATGTTTAATGAAATCGGAATTATAATATAAAAGCATATAACAAATCAATGGTTTAGGACGGAAATTTAAAAGGCATCCTTACTTTTTCAGAAGAAACAAAGGATAAGGGCGAATAGCAATGTTAAAGATTACCCCACTTGGTGGTCTGGGCGAAATAGGCCTGAATTTGATGGTTTTTGAATACGGGGAAACTCTTTTTATTGTTGATGCCGGCCTGATGTTTCCTGAAGACTATATGCTGGGTGTTGATATTGTTATTCCGGACATAAGTTATCTTAAAGAAAAAAAAGTAGTATCCGGTATAATTCTGACACATTCCCATGAAGATCATATAGGAGCTCTTCCTTACCTCTTAAAAAAGATAAAGGCTCCTGTTTTCGGCACACCATATACTTTGGGGATCGTACAGCATAAACTGGAGGAACATTTTACCCTCTCCTCAACCGATCTTCATGAAATCAATCCCGGTTCAATGCTTAAAATCGGCCCGTTTGAACTTGAATTCATAAGTGTAAGCCACAGCACTGTTGACGGAGTTGGAATTGCAATACAGACCCCTATTGGTTGTATTATTCATACCGGTGATTTTAAGATAAACCACAATTCAACTGACGGAATCGTAACTGATGTCAACAAGTTTGCCATGTATGGTGAAAAAGGGGTTCTGGCCCTTTTATCTGACTCAACAAACGTTGAAAAAGAGGGATACACTATCTCCGATCAGGATGTCGGAGAAACACTGGAAAAAATCATATCCAAAAGCCAGGGGCGTGTAATAGTCGCTCTTTTTGCCTCAAATGTTTCAAGAATCCAACAGATCATTGATATTGCGGCAAAAAAAGGGAAAAAGATTATTTTCAACGGAAGAAGTATCGAATTTACAATTCAGATTGCAAAAGAGCATGGACATATAAATATTCCTGAAGGAATTGAAATTAGACTTAACCAGATAAACACCTATCCGAATAATGAAATAATTCTTGTAACAACTGGCAGCCAGGGGGAGCCCATGTCAGCCTTGGCCCGAATTGCAACAGGATCCCATAAATACATAAAAATTGAAAAAAAGGATACATTTGTTCTTTCATCAAAATTCATACCCGGGAATGAAAAAGCCATAACAAATATTATTAACACTCTTTACAGGCATGGTGCAGATGTTATATACGAAAATATATCTGATATTCATGTTTCAGGACATGCTTTTCAGGAAGAATTAAAACTGATGATCAAGCTGACTAAGCCAAAATTCTTTATTCCCATACACGGCGAATACAGACACCTTGTTCATCATGCCAGGCTTGCCGAACAGGTAGGAATTTCAAAAGACAGGATTATTATTGCCGAAAACGGGCAGATTATCGAGTTTGATAAAAATGGAGGGAAACTTAGCGGATCAGTACCTACCGGTCGTGTTTTTGTTGACGGCAAAGGTATTGGAGATGTGGGCCGGAGTGTTATTTCTGAAAGGCGAATACTGTCAGAATACGGACTTGTTATTGTTAACATAGCATTTGATGAAGAGACAGGTGTAGTTATACACGGGCCTGAAATAATCTCCCGCGGATTTGTATTCCTAACTGAAACAGGGCACCTTCTTGAAGAAGCCCAATGTGTCGTCCTTGATATCATAGAAGAAGTCGGATTCGACACTCCTGGCAGAATAGATATAATACGAGCAAAACTTCAAAAGGCCCTGAAACAGTTTTTCAACTTTGCAATAAAACGGCGCCCGATAATAATTCCTGTGATTATTGAAGTATAAGGATGTAATTATCAGGCCGGAGTTCAATTCATAAGTGCAACGTAACAAAGAAACTGAAAACAATAATCGTATTATTAATTTATTAAAAGAACGTTACTAATATGCGAAAAGAACTGACCGGACTTTTTCTTTTTTTTCTTGTTATTTTTACCATAGCAAGTCTGCTGTCATACAGCCCTGCAGACCCTGCATTTAATAATGCAAAAGCTCCCGAACATTTTAATAACCTGTTTGGACAGCTTGGAGCCTATGTTGCCGACATTCTCATAAAACTAATGTTCGGTATTGGAGCTTTTTGGATTCCTGTATTACTTCTTTTATCCGGAATCAATATATTCGGCGCCAACCCTAAGCGTACAATTATTTCCCTCGTATCCGGCGGAATCCTCCTTATAATAACAACAGGAAGCATTCTGGCCGTAAAGCAGGAAACATATTACATTTTCGGTGACGCATTCTCTGCCGGTGGAAGCATAGGAATCTGGTTAAAAGGATTTCTTTTAAAATATACGAATATTACCGGGAGTTGTTTAATACTTGTCCTTCTTTTTATTTCCGGCTTTATACTTGCAACCGGATTTTCCATTGTAAAATTTTTTACAAATTCCTGGTTTGCTGCAATCACAGCCTTTAATAGCATTAAATCAATATACCGAGTGTGGAAAGAGCGAAAAGAAAAAGCAAGAGATAATGTTAAGAATAAAACGCCAAAAGCAAAAAAGCCGGAAATAAAAATCCAGCCGCCCGCTCCAAAACCGGTTAAGGTTGCCCCTGCTCCAAAACAGAAAGTTTTTGATTTTATGCATAACGGCGATGAATATAATGTTCCGCCCCTAAACCTTTTGGACGAACCTGAAGCCACAGTCGATCATGTGGATGACGAAAACCTTAAAATGCAATCAAGGCTGCTGGAAAAGAAGCTTGAAGATTTCGGTGTAAAAGGAAATGTCATGGCGGTATTTCCCGGCCCGGTTATAACAACATTTGAATACAAGCCTGCACCAGGTGTAAAAATCAACAAGGTTGCAAATCTGTCTGACGACCTTGCACTTGCACTCAGAGCAATAAGTGTTCGGATAGTGGCCCCTATTCCCGGGAAAGCGGCAATAGGGATAGAAATTCCCAATGCGACAAGGGAGAATGTGCATTTCAGGGAAATTGTTGTTTCAGATGAATTCCGGAAATCAAAATCAAATCTGGCGCTTTGCCTTGGAAAAGATATTGTCGGTAACCCTGTGGTTGCTGAAATCGACAAAATGCCGCATCTGCTTATTGCGGGTGCCACAGGTGCAGGTAAAAGCGTATCCCTTAATGCAATGATTTCAAGCCTTGTATATAAGTCTTCACCTGATGACGTAAAACTCATCATGGTAGATCCGAAAAGGATAGAACTTTCGGTATATGACGGTATTCCTCATCTGATCACACCGGTTGTCACCGATATGAAAAAGGCTACAAACGCCCTGTTCTGGGCTGTCAGGGAGATGGAAAGACGATATATACTTCTTGCGGAAAAAAAAGTAAGAAACCTTCAGCAATACAACCGTAAGATAGAAAAATTAAAACCTTCAAAAGATGAAGACCCGCCCAAAAAACTTCCTCTCATAGTCATAATTATTGATGAGCTTGCGGATCTTATGATGGTAGCGTCAAGAGATGTGGAAGTTGCTTTAACACGACTGGCACAGATGGCAAGGGCTGCGGGTATTCATATCATTCTTGCAACCCAGAGACCTTCGGTGGATGTACTAACAGGAATTATAAAGGCAAATTTCCCGACTCGTATTTCATTTCAGGTTTCTTCAAAAACCGATTCAAGAACAATACTTGATACTAACGGTGCAGAGAATCTCTTAGGAAACGGGGATATGCTTTACATGCCGCCCGGAACATCGGCTATGCAAAGAATTCACGGTGCTTATATTTCAGAAGATGAGATGACCAGGGTCATTGATTTCCTGAAAAAACAGAAAAAACCGGAATATGATGAAAAAATAACCGAAACTCATGAAGAGGAAAAAACAGGACCTGGCAGTGAGGATTATGACGAAAAATATGATGAGGCTGTAGCTCTTGTCACAAAAACAAGAAAGGCCTCAATTTCATTGATTCAGCGCCATCTTAGGATAGGATATAATCGAGCTGCAAGGATAATAGAAGTAATGGAAAGTGAAGGTATCGTCAGTGCTGCTGATGGTTCAAAGCCAAGAGAGGTTCTAGTTGGAGGATATGACAATATCCCATAATACAATAATATTGATGACGTCGTAAATCCAGCTATAGCGGGGCTACTTAGCCATCGGTTATACTTTTTACGAGTTCATCAATATTCAGTCATGAATTATTAAAAAAATATGAAAATAAATAACAAATTAATAGACAGTATAAAAGGCTTTATTGATGAAGAGGAAGGGCTGCACCTTTACAAAACAGCTTTGAAAGCATGCAAGATGGCACCCTGCCTGGAAATAGGCAGTTACTGCGGCAAATCTTCTGCCTATCTGGGTAATGCGTGCAAGGAAAACGGTAGTATCCTTTTTTCAATCGACCATCACAGGGGGTCTGAAGAGCAGCAACCTGGTGAAGAATATTTTGACCCGGAACTTTTTGATTTTCGTTCGGGGAAAATTGAAACATTCGGAACATTCAGGGCAACCCTTGAAAAGGCAGAATTGACTGATTCTATTGTGCCGATAGTTAGCAACTCCGAAACCGTTGCACAATGCTGGGCAACTCCACTAAGTCTTGTTTTTATAGATGGCGGGCATTCATATGAAGCCGCCTTCAATGACTATAACTGCTGGGCGCATCATATTATACCCGGAGGTTATCTACTTGTTCATGATATCTTCAAAAACCCGGAAGAAGGTGGTCAGGCACCATATAATATTTATAACATAGCTCTTGAATCCGGACTTTTCAAGGAACTTCCCATGGTAAAGACTCTTGGTATTCTTCAGCGATTTGAAGGGTAACATCTCAATAAAAATCCGAACGATCTTGTATGAAAATTCATAAGTTTTGAAATAAGGAAAAGATGATGGCGTCGTAAAAAGTCAACTTGGGATGGCAAAGTAAAAAGTTCAAGATCAAGGCGTCGCAAATCCCGAGGAATGAGGCGTACTTATCGTAC
>JABHLN010000019.1 GCA_018693105.1 Desulfobacterales bacterium
AAAGATGCAAAAAATATGTGTATTAAAGCAATCAATCCACAAAAAATTGATTCAGGGAAATATTCCATAATTTTTGAACCATATTCTGTAGGAGAATTATTAGCATTTGTAGTTGCAGCAAATTTTAATTTTAAAACATTTTCAGAAAAAAAGAGTTGCTTCTCAAATGATCTGAATAAAAAAATAGGAATAGATGAATTAAATTTAATTGATGATCCGCACATTCCAGAAGGAATTGGAACAAAATCAATAGATGATGAAGGTATAGAAACTCAGAAAAGAAATTTGATAGAAAATGGTATTTTTAAAAATACATTTTCAAAGGTCTATCTAATAGCCTTATAACTTTAATAAATTTCAGGTCTTCTATTTGGTAGGAAATAACGCATCCTGTGTTTTCTTATATTTTCAAGTTCTTCGGCTTTAATATCTGCTATTAACAGGGCTTCCTGGTCGGTTATGTCTTTGTTAATAACCTCTCCTGAAGGTCCGATAACAATAGATATGCCCGGAAAATTCAAACCTTCGTTGTTATCGCCGGTCTGATTGCAGGCTAAAATGTAGATGCCGTTATCAAAGGCTCTTGCCGGGAGGTGTCTCATCCATGAGCGGAATTTATCATCTGATGTTCCTCTTGGTGATGCATGGGGCATAAATATTACATCTACTCCGTTAACTGCCATTTGTGTTGAGAGTTCCGGGAAATGCGCATCATAGCAAAGCTGAATACCGAACTTTATACCTGATATTTCAAATAATGGGATGTTTTTACCTGCCGTATAGATATTCTGCTCGGGAGGAGATAAGTGAAGTTTTCTATATGTTTCGACTGAACCGTTTGGCTTTACAACCAAATGGGTTGCATACACCCGTTCTTTTTTGTCTTTTTCAGCAATACCTGCAAGGATTACAATATCTTCCTTTTTTGCTGTTCGAACTATGGCATCTGTTATACTACCGGGGACAGGTTCCGCTACTTCATAAATTTTTTTACCTGTACTGTATCCTGTAATATTCATTTCAGGAAAACATATGACGGATGCATCCTGCTTCTTTGCCTCCTTTACCCATTTTATCATACGATCGATATTTGAAAGTGACTGAGCGACAGGAGAATTAAAAGTAACTATAGCAACTCGTAAATTATTCATATTATTAATAAGGGGCGGTTTATTATCAGGCTGATTATAATTAGTATTATTAGTTTACAAAAAATTTATATGAATTTTCCTGGTACGGGGGCCATCAAATTCACAGAAAAAAACCCCTTGCCAGGTACCCAAAAACAGACTTCCGTTTTCTATTGGAACATGCTCTGATGATCCTACAAGAGTTGTTTTCATATGAGCCGAGGAATTACCTTCATTATGCTTGTAATTGTCATCCCAGGGAATTATTTTATCCAGTATTGTTTTGATGTCTGTTTTCACATCAGGATCAGCGCTTTCGTTAATTGTTACTCCGGCTGTTGTGTGAGGAACATAAATAAAACAGACACCTTCCTTTATCCCGGATTTATAGATTTGATCATTGATCTGCGATGTTATGTCAATCAAATCGGTCCTTGCACCTGTTTTAATAGTGAGAGTTGTCATATTTTAAAAGCCCCAAATAAGATGGCGTCGTAAAAAGTTCAAGATCAAGGCGTCGCAAATCCCGAGGAATGATGCGTACTTATCGTACGCCGCAGTGACGAGGGCTGAAGCGCAACGCAGATATTGGACTTTTTACGACGCCATCAATTAAAAAGGCCCTGATGAAATCAGAGCCTTTTTAATTGATTTTATTTAGAAATGTATAAATAACTTATACACAACCTGTTGGCTTTGGAAGACCTGCCATTTTACATGCTCCCTTGCCGGGTCCTGATGGAAACAATTCATAGATATGTTTCAGTTTGAAGCCGGTAAGTTTTGAAAGAACACGTACCATAGGAGCAATACCGTTTTTCTTGTAATAGTCCTGGAGAACATCAATAACTTTGGTATGTTCTTCGTTCAACTCTTCAATACCTTCTTCTTTTTTTACCAACTGAATCCATTCGGGACAGAATTCATTGAAATCAAGGATGAAGCCGTCTTCATCAACATTGAAAGATTTTCCTTCAAATTCAACTGTTTCAGCCATTAAACTACCCTCCTTAAATTAATTATATAATTACAAACAGGCAAACCGCCTTTATTCTTAAATACTTTTTCCAGTTGTTAGTATATTAAGGAACTATTGTTGTCAACATCAAACGTTAAAATTAACCTATTTATAAAAAAGATGCAATCAATAAAAAATTAATATTCTTTTGGTGTTTTATTTAGTTCTGCAAGTGTAAAAACAGGACCATCCTTGCAAACAAGTTCTTTACCGATATTGCACCTGCCGCACATTCCAATTCCACATTTCATCCGGTTTTCAAGTGACATGATAATATGATCATGTGAGTAACCTAGTTTTTCCAAAACCGGAAGAGTAAATTTGATCATTATAGGAGGACCGCAAACAATAGCAAATGTGTCAGCATCTCCTTTTGGTGCTTTTAGTTCTGTAACAGGAGGAGTGAAGCCTACATTATAGTCCCAGCCTTCAGCAGGTGAGTCAATTGTCAGATGCATATTAATGTCGTCACGTTTTTCCCATTCAACAAGTTCATCCTTGTAAAGAAGCATTCCTGGTGTTCTTGCACCGTATACTACATCAATATTGCCGAATTTACTTCGGTTTGCAGGATCAAGCATATATATAATTGATGACCTGAGAGTTGTAAAAGCAAAGCCTCCACCTACAATAAGTATGTTTTTCCCTTCAAGCATTTCCCAGGGGTACCAGTTTCCCAGAGGCCCTCTGATTCCCATTACATCACCTACCTTCATATTATGAAGATGTGAGGTGACGGCACCGGCTCTGAAAACAGTGAACATTACAAAACCTTTTTCAACCGGGGATGAGGCTATTCCAATAGGGATTTCACCTTTTCCCGGAATGGAAACTTCGGCAAACTGTCCGGCATTATAAGAAAAATTTTCTTCGTCTTCTTCATTTAAGAAAACAAATTTGAATGTTTTAAGGCTTTTATCCTCAGTTGCAATTTGTATATCATCTATGCGAACCGGATATGGTAAGTATGGATTTTCCATAATGTTTCCCCTTTTGCTTACCTTATTTGGCAGGCTCGTAGTTATTCATGGTTTCACAAATAGATCGGATGTCAATATTTACCGGGCAGGAACGAATACAGCGGCCGCATCCAACACACATTATTCCGTCATCATATTTGTCCATAAAATATTTCAATTTATGCATGAAACGCTGCCTGACACGTTGAAGTTTGGTTCCCCTGGGATTATGACCTGTTGTGTGTATTGTGAACAGTGGAAACATGCATGAATCCCATGCTTTGGTACGAATGCCTTTTTTACCCCGGGTTTCATCCTGAATATCGAAGCACCAGCATGTTGGGCAAACGTATGTGCATGTTCCGCAGTTTATACATGCAAAAGAGGCCTGATCCCAGAAATCTGCATTGTATAGATCAAGAATCTCTTTGGACTTAATTTTGTCATAGGAGATACTCGAAGTTATTTTTGTTTCTGCTGCTTTTTTCATATCTCCGATCTGTTTATCAACACCATTTCCCGCTTCATTTTCCCAGCCGGCAGCATTTAAATAGGCTTCACCTTTTTCTGTTACAACCTGAGCAAGATAAGAATCTTCTGTTTCAACAAGAAGTACATCAAGACCCGAGGTGTCAAATGGACCGGTTTTTGTTGAAGGACTGAAATCGAGACTATCAGGATTGTTTATTGCAAGGCCTATGAAAGTACATGCTTCATATGCATCACACCAGTATGGATCTCTATAATCCGGAGTGTCAAAATTTTTCTTAACCAGTAGAAAAGCAGCTGCATCAAAAGGTCTGATTCCAATGACCGCCCTTGGAGAATAATCCTTATCATGTGATTTAAACAGATTGCAGTCCTCTTTTGACTCATCAGTCGTATACGTCAGCATGACTTCTTCCTGAGGAAATACAATTGATTTTGGTGAAACACTTGTAGCCATTACATCAAGATCAGGAAGCATATCTTTTCCAAGAGGTTTGAAGCTGCTGATATCCTTATCTTTTTCTTTTACAGGACCTATAAGTTTATAAGTGTTCCTTGATCTTTCAAGGCCACCGGCCCAGTCTTTTTTGTCAATCTTTATGACCTTCATACAATTGCCCTTTTTATGAGACCTTTGCACAACGTCCCTTTTTGCACGATTTCTGCTTCAGACTCAAATTTTAATCCTCGAAATACTCAATGTATTACTGTGTTTAAAATTTTCGCCTTCCTTGAACTCGATCAAAAATGAATATTTTTCAAAAGTCTCCTTATGAAAGTTTGGGTTTGTTATTTAATATAAAAACCGGACATTTTTACTTTATAAAATCCTCAGGATCATTCTGCTTGAATGTTTCAAGAGCCGGGCGTTTATCTATTGAAAGACCGGCTTCCCATCCATAGAGTTCAAAACAATCTTTTTCACTCTTTTTTGTAAATGCCCTTACGTCTATTCCCATAGGACATGCCCTTACACATGATCCGCAATCGGTGCATCTGCCTACCATGTGGTATGCCCTTAGAAAATGGAATGTCCTTGTATCTACAGGATCTGGTCCTTTGCCTACCCACTGAGGTTTTGATTCGTCAACAAAGCATGTGGGACAAAAACATAGCGGGCAGGCATTTCTGCATGCATAACAGCGGATGCAGGGCGAAAGGAGATCATTGAAATAGTTCCATTTTTCTTCCTGGGACATGACTTCAATTTTATTTACCTCTTCAAATCTATCCACATCTTTCTGTTCATCAACCATATCTGCAACCAGTTCATCATGGATAACAGGATTTCTGTGAACGCACACTTTACAGTTTTTCTGAAGAAAGCTATCTTTTTTCAATGTCTCTTCAAAATCGGTGCCTTTTACAATAATATCAGAGCCATTCTCTGTTACTTCGGTAATTTCAGTATCAAACATGGACGATATTTCATGATGATCTATCATACCTTTACAGGGTACACCGATGATTATGAGCTGCTCCCTTGTGATCTTATTTTCAATAATGTGGTTGACAATACTTCTGGAATCGCAGCCTTTAGCTATTATTCCAATAGTTTCTTTTCTATCAGTAAGATAATTAGCAAGGTTGATTCCACAATTACTGTCCCAGACAAAATCTTTTACTTCAGAAGCATTTCTTGCAACAAAAGGTTCATTCATCATGGGTATTGTTCCTTTTTTAAAACCAATAACCATATCAACCTTTTCTTCTGTTAGAAGCTTTTCAGAGATTCCCCTTATTTTGTCAATATATCCTAACATATTAATCTGCCTCCGGCAGGTTTGCCTTTACAAAATTTTTATTTGGTCCAAGAGACATTATTGTTTCAGTGACTTCTTTTACTACTTTTATGAATTTTGTTGATTCCGCAGAAGAAATCCAGGAAAATTGAATGCGACCCGGTTCTATCCCCATATGTTCCATAAGACTAGTAAAAAGTGTGAACTTGCGACGTGCATGATAATTACCTTCCAGGTAATGACAGTCACCCGGATGTCAGCCAGACACCCACACACCGTCTGCACCTTCCCTCAAGGCAGCAAGTGCAAACTTGGGACTCATCCTTCCTGTACATGGAATTCTGACAACACGGATATTCGGGGGGTACTGCATTCTGCTTACACCCGCAAGATCCGCTGCTCCGTAACTGCACCAGTTACACAGGAAACTGATTATTTTAGGTTCCCAATCCGACATAGTTATACTCTCCTTAGATCCTGTTGCCGGATACTGTTTATCATGACGCCTAAAGACATTCTTCAGTCATCATGCAAAATGCACCCGGTATTCAAAATTTATTCATTCACAGCAAAAATCTGTGCAAAAATCTCATCATTATCGAAACCGTTAAGATGAATAGCACCGCTCCTACATGATGCTACACAAAGCCCGCAACCCTTACAAAGTACTGGATTGATCTGTGTTTTACCCGGGAACATACGTGCATCTGCTTCAATGAATGAAGGTGCTGAATAAGGACAGATCTCAACACAAACTCCGCATGAACTGCAAATACCGGGTTCTGTTTCCGCAATAGTCCCGCTTGTATTTATTGTTTCACGTGCAAGCAGGGTTACTGCTCTAGAAGCTGCGGCTTTTGCATGTGCAATTGATTCATCTATGGGTTTTGGATAATGAGTTAGACCACAGAGAAATACACCGTCTGTTGCAAATTCCGATGGGCCGAGCTTTGCGTGCCGTTCTACAAAAAAGCCATCATCATTCATTGGTATTTTGAAAAACTGTGCCAGTTTTTCATCACGGTATGGAACAATTGCAGAAGCTAGAGTTATAAGATCGGTTTCAAGTTCCATGGATTGCCCGATTACATGATCCAGTACTGTAACTGTCAGTTTTCCATCTTTAATTTCAACAACAGGTTTATTATCCACCTTGTAACTTATGAAAATAACACCTTCTTTTCTGGCCTCGGCATATGCAAGTTCTCTTTCCCCGTATGTTCTGATATCTCTATAAAGTATATAGACATTCATGTCAGGTTTTCTGTGTTTTAGTTCAATAGCATTTTCAATTGAATGAGTACAACAAACTCTTGAACAATAAGGTCTTTCGTCATTTCTGGACCCTACACACTGGATGAATACTGCGGAATTGAGGTCACTTAAAGAAGAGTCATTATCGACTAATTTTTTATCAAGCTCAAGGCTTGTTAAAATTCTTGGATCATTTCCATATGAGTATTCAACAGGTTGAGACTCGTATGCACCTGTTGCCATAACAGCAACTCCATGTTCAATGCAATTTTCCTGACCGTCAGTAACAAATGTTGATTTGAAATTCCCGACAAAACCTTCCACATTTTCAAGGGTTGTATTTAAATGGATATGAATGTTTTCTTTTTTCTTAACTTCATTTATCAGGTCTGAAACATTTGCCTGAATATCTTCACCTTTTACTGTTTTGAATAAATTTAAAGCCTGGCCACCTAATTCTTCGTTTCGTTCAAGAAGGTGAGTGTTATATCCCTGATTTGCAAGACTTAAAGCTGTCGTCATTCCGGAAATACCACCACCCAAAACCATAGCTGCCTGATTAACATTCAGTTCTGCTTCTTCTAAGGGTTTCATCAAAGCAACTTTTGAGATACTCATTCTGACAAGGTCTTTAGCTTTATCTGTTGCAGTTTCAGGATTATCTTTATGTACCCATGAATTATGATTGCGGATATTAACCATCTCAAAGAGATATTTGTTTAATCCTGCATCTGTTAATGTTTCCTGAAATAATGGTTCATGAGTTTTTGGTGAACAGGCAGCTACGACGATTCTATTTAAATTCTTTGATTGTATTAGCTGAACAATTGCGCTTTGAGAATCCTGGGCGCAGGAATACATATTATCCGTCACAAATTCTACATATGGCAAAGTAGCTGCATAATCTCTAACAGCCGGAACATCAATAACTCCGCCAATATTTATTCCACAATTGCATACAAAAACGCCAATTCTAGGCCGATCACCAATAACATTAAGAGATGGGACTTTTTCTTTTTCTTTTGTAAGTTTATTTCGTGAAGTGCTCAAAAGCTCACCGGCAGCAGATGCTGCTGCACTGGCATCAATAACTGACTGGGGAATATCCTTAGGACCCTGGAAAGCACCGCATACATAAATCCCGTCTCTTGAAGTTGATACAGGTGTAAAGGAACTTGTTGTGGCAAAGTTTGATTTTGAAACATCAATATCAAGTTTTTTAGCAAGCTCAACGGTTTCTTTTCTGGTTTCAAGACCGACAGAAAGGACAATCATATCATAAATATCTGTTTTAATATCACCATTTTCATCTGCATAACGAATTTCGAGATCTTTGGAATCAGGTAATTCAATTACTGTATGAACACGGCTTTTGATGAATTTTACGCCATGTTCATTTTTTGCTGAATTATAATATCTTTCAAAGTCTTTTCCATGAGTCCGCATATCCATATAGAAAATTGAACATTCAAGATCGTCCCCTGCATGTTCTTTTGCGATTACAGATTCTTTTATTGCGTACATACAACAAACGGAAGAGCAATATGAATTATCACAATTATTGATATCTCTTGACCCGACACATTGGAACCAAGCAATTCTCTTTGGTTCTTTATTGTCGGAAATCCTTGTAATATGCCCCATGGTAGGCCCTGATGCAGAAAGAATTCTTTCAAATTCCATGGAAGTCATTACATTATCAAAATTAGCATAACCATAGTTGTCGAGTTTTGAAGGATCAAACGGCTGGAACCCGGGAGCAAGAATTATTGAACCAACATCAATTTCTATGATTTCATCTTCCTGAGTATGGTCAATGGCATTAACTCCGCAATATTCAGTACAAACCTTGCATTCCCCGGTTTTGAAATGTATACATGTTTCCCTGTCTATTACCGGAGCGTTTGGAACGGCTTGAGCATACGGAATATAAATCGGATTTCTGTTTTGAAGGCCCACATCATATTCAGATGGAATCAACCTGGCATTTTTATTTGTAATTCTATTATTTATAACCTCTAAAGTTATGTGTCCCGTGGGACAGAAAGAAGCACATGCTCCACAAGCCATACAAACATCAGATTGAATCTGAAATGGGGTGTCAACTTCCATTTCGACACCTCTGCCTGTCAGGCATATGGCACCTGAACCCATCTTTTCACATATTCGTGTACATAACCCGCATAGAATACAATCGTCATTTTCTTCCTTAAATCTGGTTTTTTCGATGATATATTCTGTTGCAAGTTCTTTGATAATTGGAACATCGGGGCATCGAGAAAGAAGTAGTTCAACTAATAATTTGCGGCCTTCAATAACAAGTTCAGACTCGGTATGAATTTCCATACCTTCCCAAATCGGATAGTTACAGGCTGTTACAAACCTGGATCTTCGACCGTCAAAAAGTTCTACTGTACATAAACGGCACATACCTGCGGGTTCTAACACTTTATGGTGACACAGGGTCGGGATTTTTACACCATATCTATCAGCAACCTGAATGATATATTCTCCCTCTTCCCCCTGAACTTTTTTACCATTGAGTTTGAAAGTGACCATTACATTATCCCTTATAATTACTTGATAAGTATTGCTTTAAATTTGCAGGCATCATAACAAATGCCACATTTTATACATTTATCCTGTTCCAACTGATGCGGTTCTTTCTTTTCTCCGGATATAGCATCCTGAGGACATTTTTTAGCGCAAAGACTACAGCCCGTACAAGCATTGTCATCAATTTCGTAATGAAATAAATTCTTACAAACACCGGACGTACATTTTTTATCATTAATGTGGGCATCATATTCGTGCCGAAAATATTTAATAGTAGTAAGGACAGGATTAGGCGCCGCGGTTCCCAGACCGCAAAGAGAAAATTTCTGAATCAAGCTGCCTAATTCTTCAAGAAGTTCAATATCTCCTTGTTTTCCATCGCCATCACAAATTCTGGTGAGAATTTCAAGGGTCTGTTTTATTCCTTCACGGCAAGGATTACACTGTCCGCATGATTCATCTTTAAGAAAATCTACAAAATAGCGTGCAATATCAACCATGCATGTGTCCTGATCCATGACAATCATTCCTCCGGAACCCATCATGGAACCAACTTTAGTAAGTGCATCAAAATCAACAGGAAGATCCAGATAATTTTCAGGTATACACCCACCTGATGGACCACCTGTCTGAACAGCCTTAAATTCCTTTTTATTGGGAATTCCACCACCTATATCAAAAATTATTGTTCTAAGGGTCGTTCCCATCGGGACTTCAACAAGGCCGGTATTAACAACTTTTCCAACAAGTGAAAAAATTTTTGTTCCTTTGCTTTTTTCTGTACCAATATCAGAAAACCATTTTGCCCCTTTATTGATAATAACAGGAACATTCGCAAGGGTTTCAACATTATTTAATGACGTGGGGTTTTCTCTGAACCCTTTCTCAACGGTATGTACATATTTTGCTTTTGGACGACCGGGTTTTCCTTCAAGAGATGCCATTAAAGCTGTTGATTCACCACATACAAAAGCGCCCCCACCTCTGCTGATTTTTATATCAAAATTAAAATCCGATCCAAGTATATTTTCACCTAAAAAGCCCATTAACCTGGCTTTCTCAAGCGATTTTTCTAAATTTTCAACAGCCAGGGGATATTCATGCCTCACATAAATATACCCATCGCTTGAGCCTATAGCTATGGCTTCAATAAGCATACCCTCAATAACACTATGCGGGTTTCCTTCCAGCAGACTTCTATCCATATATGCTCCGGGATCACCTTCATCTGCGTTGCATAGTACATATCTGGTACCTTCATGTTTACGGCATGTTTCCCATTTTATTCCTGCAGGGAATCCACCACCGCCACGGCCCCGTAGGCCTGATTCTTTAATTTCGGTAATTATTTTTTCAGGCTCCATATCGAAAAGGGCTTTCTCGAAAGCAAGATATCCGTCATATATCAAGTAGTGGTCGATATTTGTCGGATCGATTCGGCAATTGTTTCCAAAAATTGTCCTCTGTTGAAGTTTATAAAAAGGTATGTCTTTTTCATGAGAAATTCTTTTTTTTGTAACCGGATCCTTGTATAAAAATTTTTCGACAACCTCATTGTTGTTTATGGAATTAGCAATGATATCAGGAACATTCTCTTGCTTTACCTGTGGATAAAAAAGCCCCTCGGGATGAATGACCATAATCGGGCCTTTTTCACAAAAACCATGGCATCCGGTTAGTCTTACTTCAACATTATCCTCAATACCCTGTTTTGAAATTTCCTCCATAAGGGTCTTATGTACATTCGCGGTTCCATATGCACCGCAGCCAGATCCTGCACAGAGTGAAACTAATTTTTTTGTGCTATTCTTTTCTTCGGCCTGAAGTGATTTTCGGTGCTTATCCAGTGCATCTCTATTCTCAAATTTTGCCATGGCCTTTAATAACCTCCATTAACCCATGCCGTTATGAGACATGTTTTTTGTATTCATCAATAACGTTCAAGGTACTTGAACGATCAAGTCCACCATGGGTGTCCTTATTGACCGTAATAACAGGACCTGAAGCGCAACAACCAATACAACGTACGGCTTCAATAGTGAAAAGGCCATCTTCTGTTGTTTCACCTTCCCTGATGTCCAGATTTTCTTCCAAAGCTTCAGTAATTTTTTCTGCACCACGAACATGGCATGCCGTACCGGTACAGACACTGACAATGAACTTTCCACGAGGCTCCAAGCTTATTGTTTTATAAAAGGTTGCAACGCTGTATACCAAGCTTTCCCTTACACCTAGTTTTTCAACAAGAACAGGAATTACTTCAGGAGGTACATAGTTATAAATATCACTGATATCCTGCATAATCATCAGTAATGCTTCATGATCTCCTTTGTATTTTTCAATAATCTCGTTGACTTTGTCCCAGTCAATATTAACTGAAGTTTCCATATGTCCCTAACCCTTAAAATGTTATTTTAATACAATTAGCTGCGATTTATGCAGTGATATAAAGAACAAAGAAGAATTAACGGGGGAAGCCCTTTAGTAATTTTGTATTAAGGGCATCCCGAAAATTTAATTCTGTGCTACCTGTACCACCGGACAATTCTCTACACAGAGACCGCATCCTGTACAGAGATCCATATTAATGCTTCGAGCACGTTTTTTTACTTTAACCTTGAAGTTACCTGCAGAGCCTTCTACAGACTCAAGATCTGCATACGTAATAATTTCAATATTTAAATGCCGGCCGACCTCGACCAGTATTGGTGAGATAATTCACATTGCACAATCATTTGTAGGAAAGGTCTTGTCAAGTTGAGACATTATTCCACCTATAGAAGGCGATTTTTCTATAAGGTATACGTAATAACCGGAATTAGCTAAATCCAGAGCTGACTGCATCCCGGCAATACCTCCACCAACAACAAGAACAGATCCGATTGCTTCTTTTGACATGTTTATTCTCCCGAAACTTTAGACATTAACTAATATATTTATTGCGTTAGCATAAAATGTAAATTGAAATAATAGTCAGAATCAACAAATGACCATAAAAATTCAAATTCTTAAAATACAAAATAAAACTCTAAAATGTCAATATATATTATTTTTATTATTATACAATTGTGAATAATAAGAATAACAAATTAAACAACATGATAAGATTTAAATCAGGCTTTAAGCACTCCTTAATAAGATCAACACCACCGTGTTATAAAACAGGAACAGGGTAGACAAAATTCCTTATATTCGGGATTATTTGCCTACCCTGTCTCTAATTAATTCTCTGAAGAACCGCTAAATTATTATATGGTTGTTAACCTATGCAGCCAGCCTTAATGCTTTATCAGTGACATTTCGAATTTCATCTGGTGTAAAAGGTTTTGATAGATAATCAATTGCACCAATTCTGGCAGTTTCTACAGCAGTCTCAATACTTGCATATCCGGTAATAATAATTACTCTGGCATCTGGCTGGGTTTCCATAATTGCTTTCAAAAGTTCCAACTCCTTCACTCCAGGAATCCGTAAATCAAGAAGAATCAATTTATAAGAATGCAGGTTGATTTTTTCCATAGCTTCATCCTTAGTAAAGGCCTGTTCAACGTGATGTCCCTTTTTGGTTAAAATTTTTCTGATATTGTTGTTGACGGCCACCTCATCATCAATCGCAAGGATATCCATAAAAGGAAGGTCGTCAATGTTAGTCTTTTGGTCCGGTTCCTTTTGTATTGGAGGGACTGGTAACTTTTTCAATTCTTCATAGGGTAGGAACGCAAAACCGTCTCTGTCCATATATTTTACATATTCAGCGCCAGTGACGGCAACGACTTCTTCATAGTCGAACGGCTGGTCAATTCCGATGAGTTTCTTTGCATCAAATTGTTTTGAGGCTTTACTTTTTTTCTTTTTGGCTTTTTTCTGTGGGCACTCATTCTTTTTGATACCACCTTTGCAGGTAGTCCCGAGTTTTTTATAGATATCACAGGTCATGTCACCCAATGAACAATAATTTTCAATGGTTTCAGGTGGGGCGATCTTCACTTCCGGAATATTGGACCGTGTTAAACTGTTTGCATAATCGTCACTGGTGTATTTGACTACCTCAGCCCTGTCAAAAGGCATATCCACATCAATGATTTCTATAGCCTCACGTTCTTCAATTTTAGTGGGTATTTCAATCAATTCTCCGGATAGTGCCTTGTCTACAGTTGTTCTTAGTTCATCCGGTGTAAAAGGTTTAGGAAGATAGTCCAGGGCACCTAAACGGATGGCATTCATGGCAGTATCTGTAGAGGCATATGCGGTCATCATTACAGCTTTCACCAAGGGCCATTCTTTTTTTGCAAGTTTCAATAATTCAAGTCCGTTCATCTCAGGCATGATAACATCTGAAATTATAAGAGAAAAAGATTCTTTGGCCATTTTTTCCAGTGCCTCTTTGGCACTTTGTGCTTTAACTACCTCATAATTATTTTTTACCAGAATTTTTTCTACATTCAGACAAATGTCCATTTCATCATCAACGACCATAATCTTTGCAGTATGTTCCATGACTTCCTCCTAAAATTTTTATAATATCGTGGTTTTAATTATTTTTTTATTAATAGAGAAATGCAGGTTGTATGCCAACATCATTAAATTTCAATATCATATTGTTTTTACAGAGTTTTATTTTATGGTAGTTGTATAGATGACGCAGTAGTGTATTTTTATTTTATACACCTTCTCTATGGGAATTTCTTAAAAACAGGATGGAATTATTATTATGTTTCTACGGAATATTTATTCTCAGTTTTTCCTTTTCTATAGTGGTTCACATAAATATGTTCCGATATGAGACCTGAATGCTGAATCTATCGGAAAGTTATTTTGAGAAACGTTATAAAAAATACATGTATTTTTTGATTTTTTTATACGGGAGCATAATTGAAATAATGATTTTATCTGTAATTGTCATGGTGTATATAAATTATATACAGTGTATATTGAAATGTAGTTCAAAAAATTTGTTAGTGTCAAATTACCGGTTTATAGGTGCTTTTTATCTAACCATTTGAATAAATAAAAATTGTAATTAGAGCGGATTTGGTGTGGTATTTATTTGTTTTTATTACGGCGGGTAATACCGTGTTTCTTCATGAGTCCTTGGAAATTGGTACGCTGCAGCCCTGTCTCACGGGCAGCAATGGTTATGTTCCAGTTGTTGAGGGCAAGCGCATTTAAGATAAAATTCCTTTCAACTTTTTGCACAGCCAACTGACGGATTTCTTTTTTAAGCTTTTTCAGCTCGTCGTTTGTTCTGGGAACATTTTCGATCATAGCTTCGATCTCACTGACTTCACCAAGAAGCGGAAGATCCTTCATAGTTACCTGGTCTTTTTCGCAGAGAATTACTGCCCGTTCGATCATATTTTTCAATTCCCTCACATTTCCAGGCCAGCTGTATTCAGTAAGTCCGCTTACAGCCATATCATCAAAGCCGGTTATTCGCTTTCCCATATTTTGATTGAATTGCTGTAAAAAATAGTAGGCAATCGGCAGGATATCTGTTTTTCGTTCATTAAGACGAGGAAGGTGAATGGGATAAACAAAAATCCTATAGTAAAAGTCCTCTCTGAATTTCCCATCTGCGACCATTTCTTCAAGTTTCTGGTTTGTAGCGAAAATAAAGCGGACATCCACCTTTTGAATGGTTGTGCCTCCAAGAGGCAAAAAAGTCCTTGTTTCAAGAAAACGCAGCAGCTTACCCTGAATTTCCATACTTATGTTGCTGATTTCATCAAGAAAAACTGTTCCTTTGTCAGCCTGTTGAAAAATCCCAATTTTGTCTTTATATGCCCCGGTGAAGGCACCTTTTGTGTGCCCGAAAAGCTCGCTTTCCAGAAAGTTATCTGTCAGTGTACCGCAATCCACTGCAAAAAAAACATTGTCCCTTCTCATGCTGTTGGCATGAACCGCTCTTGCAACCAATTCCTTACCTGTTCCGCTTTCCCCGTAAAGAAGGACTGTGGAATCGGTGGTCGCTACTTTTCCGACCATACTGATTACTTTTTTTATTTTGTGACTGTTGCCGATAAGTTGATGAGAAATTGGTTTACTGCTTTTTTTTTCGAGCATCAGTTGTTGATTTTGTTTTAGAATCTGCCGATGAGCAAGAGCCAGCCGCACAACTGCACGAAGTTCATGTGGGGTGAATGGCTTAGGCAGATAGTCAAATGCCCCCATTTTCATTACCTCTACAGCAGACGAGACATTGGCATAGCCGGTCATGACAATAACAATTGTATCATTAAAACGTTCTTTTACCCGGTTGAGGACCTCCATTCCGCCTAGACGGCTCATCTTAAGATCTGTAATTACCACATCAAAGTGTTTTTCTTCCATTAATTTCAACGCGTCATATCCATTAAGAACAGACTCTACTTCGCAGTCAAGGCTCGACAATATCTTGGTGCAATTCCGGCAGATTAACAGTTCATCATCAATGATCAATATCGTTGGCAGCTGATCAATTGCCATGATTGTCCTTTATTGTTATTGGTAGTTGTAAAAAGAAGCATGTTCCCCGTCCGGGTTCACTTTTGACAGTTATCGTACCACCGTGCTCTTTAATTATTCCATGGGCGATAGCCAGCCCCAATCCAGTGCCATTCTCCCGGGTAGTAAAAAACGGCTCAAATATTTTATCGAGATGTTCAGGTCCAATTCCTTTTCCGGTATCTTGCACCGTTAATTCAACGACATCAATATCAGGCGTGTATCGGGTGGAAATTACAGCCTCTCCACCTGGAGGGGTTGATTCAATGGCATTCATGATCAGATTGATAAGGACTTGCTGTATCTGGACTTTGTCTACATCTATACGTGGCAGACTATCCGCAAGATCGGATCTGACAGATATGTCATGGAAAGAACCTTGTTTCTTTGTAAGTACAAGGCTTTCTTTTACGATAGTATTTAAATTGTTTAGTGCCATGGTTGGCCGGTTCTGACGGGCAAAATCAAGTAGGCTTTTTACTATCTTCCGGCATCGCAGGGTTTCATTGACGATAGTTGTTATTTCCTCATAAATGGGGTTGTCCGCTGACATATCTTCATGGATCAGCATGGCAGAAGTCAGGACAGTTGTCAGAGGATTGTTTACCTCATGAGCGACACCTGCAGACAGTCGACCGATGGAAACCATTTTTTCCTGCTGAAGAAGAGTTTCCTGAAGCTGAAGATCTTTTGTAATGTCTTTTGCTATCTCAATAACGCTGATGACCTCGCCGTTCCTAAGGAGGGGATAACAGGATATTGAATGGTGGAGCTTTTTATTGTCCTTATCCCGATGAATATGTGTTGTCTGTGATGGTTTGTGGGTCTTAAGCACCTCTCTGAGCGGGCACGGGTGTAAATCCCCTTTACAGGGATGATCATGGTTATGAGTAACTTCGTAACAATGGCGTCCAATTACTTTTTCACGACTCATTCCCACTCTTTTCAGCAACGCAACATTTACATCGAGAATCCGGTAATCAGGAGAAATGATAACCATCTCTTCCTGTATCATTTCATCGCTCATTGCCAGATAGAGCGCCTCGGTTTCCTGAAGTTTCTGTTTGGTTTCTTCCTGAATGCTCAAGATATCAGAGATTTCCCAAAAAAGCATGGCTGTTGTGTGCGCTATGACTCGAACTTTATTATTTTTTTTTGCCAGAATATCATTGTAAATATCCATACTTCCTGTAAGTTCAATAATCAGCTCGATGTTGTCTTTTTCAAAAAAATCATTATAATCATGCGTAACAAACATCCCACTTTTTTTAGCTCGAATCAGACCTGGCGCATCTTTTTTAATATCTGCCACTGCCACGATTTCTGGTTTTATCTCTTTGAAGGTATGCCTTTCAATTAAATCAATTAAATTAAGGCACCCCTCGCCGCCGCCAATAATAGCAATTTTCATAATCTTTCTCCCAAGTAATAAAGGGTCTGCTGTTCAATATCTGTTCATTGGTAAATTATAAATGCAAATTCCGGGTTAAATATCAAGGAATTATTCCCAGAGTACGCCGCGATCTCAGCCGGTTAGGCAAACGCTTCCTGACATATTTAAGGCCTAAGCTATCCATCTCAGGTAGAGGACCTGGATAGGTTCTACAGATCCATTGAGAAATATTATAGGCTCAATCTCAAGGAAAGTCCCGAAGGGAAAAAAGGAGAAAAAACCTATGCAAAATTTAAAAAAAATCTTATCTCATGTTAGATAGGATTGTAAATACCATATTTTTAATACTTCCAAAATATTTACAAAAGAAGCTGAACGTTAAATTTAGGATTCAAGTTGGAGAAAATCTTCAATAACTGTGTAGAAAAAAGGGAGTCGAGTTATTGAAAGGGCACCTGATGCCATATTATATCCACATGTGTTTAAGGTGCCGCCTAAATTCAGTATAGGGTTTGTAATTCTACTTTGTCACATTATAGAATCCCTTTTATCTCTCACATTTTACTTCCTGATTTCATATTCAATAGAATACCTACGCATAGGATGTTGTTCTTCTAATTGTCGAAGAATGTTTATCAGGTTCTATTCAATTATGCTTGATATAGTTAATAAGAAAATAGCAGGTTCCATCTTCAACATTTTTATGAGTATACAGAAACGGTTGTTTTCTCAGGCAGTGTCTTATATGTGTTTTTCATCAGCCATAAAATAATTTTTTAAATTAAATCTTTTTAACAAAGCTATTTATAAAGTGCAAAACATCTGTTGAATTTTTATTCATGCGTCAGTCATGGCCTTAAATGGAAACTGGTTTTTAAACAATGAAGTTTGTGTTAAGGTATAAAAAATTTTTTTCTTCATTAGGCGGAGTTTTTTTCCCATATTCTTTATGAAAATTTACTACTAATTATTATAAATATTTAGAATTAAAACCAATATTTCAGAAACATGTTGAGTGATATATGATTTTAAAAAAGGTTTATTCACCATTTATAATTTTTTTATGCGTTCTATTTCACATGATAATTATATCTGAATGTCCTTCCTGTTCAGCCCAGGAAGTTTCGTTTCCAGTTTATCATGATTACAATTTCCCGGGTTCCATAGATATATGCGGTGAAAAAATGCCTCTTGAGAATCAGAATGTATGGGAAATGATGGATCGGGAGTTTAATATCGAAGTTTGGGATCGGGCACAGGTCTTTTTATGGTTGAAACGTGCAGGAAAATATTTTCCTTATGTTGAAGAGAAACTAAATGAATTGGGAATGCCTGATGATTTAAAGTATGTTATGGTAGCTGAGAGTGCTTTTCTTAACCATGCCAGGTCTTTGAAAGGAGCTGTCGGGCCATGGCAGTTCATGACAGGTACGGCAAGACTTCAGGGCCTACGCAAAAATAGAATGATTGATGAAAGGCGTAGTTTAAACCTATCGACTGATGCGGCCTTGAAATACTTGAAAGGGCTTAATGAAAAATTCGGGAACTGGACGCTTGCTATTGCGGCTTATAATTGTGGTTTTGGTCGGCTAGAAAAGGAAATTAAGGAACAGAAAATCAAAAATTTCTATAGACTGAATTTACCACTGGAGACTGAAAGGTATATTTTCAGAATTGCCGCTGCAAAAGTTATCATAGAAAATCCGGAAAAATACGGTTATAAAATTTCCCCAAAAAATGTCTACCCAAAGGCAAAGTACGCTACTATAGATATAAATATAAGAATTCCCCTTCATATTAATGACGTCGCTCATGAAATAGGCACTGACTTTAAAATACTAAAAGAGTTAAATCACCAGTTTATTGATTACTATTTTACCAAAGGTAAACATAATCTTAAGGTTCCGCCGGAATCAGTTAATAAGGTTCCCGGAGTAATAAAACGATTAACCATAGCTGCCTATAAAGAATCAAAAAAGAAATCAAATTTTTATGTTATCAGGCAGGGTGATAATCTATCAAAAATTTCCAGAAAGACAGGCGTGTCAGTTGCAAAAATAAAAAGACTTAACGGAATCAACGGTTCTCTCATACTGGCAGGGCAACGACTAAGGATTGGCCCTTAGATAGTGCCCATCCGGAAATGGTCTTTTTGCCCAATATCTTCGTTATGCTCAAAAAATAATCCTCGGAATATCAAACATATGCCTGTGGTTATTTTTTTCGCATGCCTTGATCTTGAACAAAAATCCTCATTTCTGGATGGACACTATATAGTAGTTGCCGATCATCAAAACATGTGACAATTCAAACTATGATGGCGTTGTAAAAAGTCTCCATCTACTGCGTTATAGTGCTTGGCCAGATATTCGACATACTACATGTATGCCTTCACGCCTGGCCAAACCCTATGTCTTGTATATGAAGATTTTTACTTAGCCATCGGTTATACTTTTTACGAATTCATCAAACTATGAGTATGAACAGATTTACAATTCATTCCTGCTGAGAGAATATGAACAGGGCTAAAAAAACAAATTATATCTGCAATAACTATAAGTCAAAATTCTTTTTTTACATATTCAATGAATCCCCTTGAAAATACTTTCTTCCTTTGATACTAAAATCACCACAATATATCATTGTTTTGTAATAATAAATAATTGCTTATATAATGAATATTATTACAACTTAAACAGAAATAAACTGCTTCTGTGATTGATATTATTGAGAGCTTTGAAAAACGAATGTTATGTAAAGGTCTCGTTATAGTAAGGAGAAAATAATGATTAGGGTTGGTATTGTCGGGGCTACAGGATATGCAGGTGCTGAACTCGTTCGCATACTTTCAGGGCATCCTGATGTTGAATTGACTGTTCTGACCTCACGACAGTATGCAGGAGTGCCTTTCGAAGAGATATATCCCGCCATGTCAGGTATTATTGGCCTCGTGTGTGAAGAATATGAGCAGGACTCATTCTGTGACAAGGTTGATTTTGCCTTTACAGCGGTGCCGCATAAAATTCCAATGAAATTAATTCCCGGACTTATTGATAGAGGCATAAAGGTAGTGGATCTTTCCGCTGATTTCAGGTTTAATGATGTTTTAAAATATGAGGAACATTACCAACCTCATACTGCAAAAGATCTTGTTGATAAAAGTGTTTACGGACTCTGCGAAGTATATCACAAAAAGGTCAAAAACGCTTCTCTTGTGGGAAATCCAGGTTGTTACCCTACAAGCCTTATACTTCCTCTGGCACCTCTTATTAAGTCAGGTATTATTGATACGAATACAATTATTTCTGATTCAAAATCCGGTGTGAGCGGGGCAGGGCGCTCTGTTTCACTTACAACCCATTTTTGTGAGGTAAATGAATCTTTTAAGGCATATAAGGTTGCCGAACACAGGCATAATCCTGAGATGGAAGAGGTATTAAGTGATATTGCAGAAAGACAGGTGCTAATAACATTTGTTCCACATCTTATCCCTATTAGTCGAGGAATGCTAACAACAGTATATGCAACATTGAATAATGATTCTTCACCTGATGAAATCAGGAGTTGTCTTACATCCTTTTATAAAGAAAGTCCTTTTGTCAGAATATGTCCTGAAAATATTATGCCGAATATTTCAAGTGTAAGGGGGACCAATTATTGTGATATAGGTTTTACGATTGATAAAAGGGTTAACCGCATTATCCTGGTATCTGTTATTGATAATCTTGTTAAAGGAGCTGCAGGTCAGGCTGTTCAAAACATGAATATCATGCTTGGGCTTAAGGAAACCAAAGGGCTTGATAATGTGCCGTTTCCAATATAATTAAATGATTATTATTCATATATCAGGAAATGGAACTTGAGTACCGTTTCTGGGTTTTTGAAATAGTCTGATTATCCGGGATGAAATTCCATATTTGATTAGTTCGTTCGTATTTTTTTTAAAAAAATTGGAAAACTTTTAGTTCAATGTTGATATATGTGTATCAGTGTTGTAGAAAGCTATGTTAATGTAGTTCCTGTTATACAGTCTTAAAGTTTCTTGATTGAATCGATACATATGAAGTACTAGGCATTGTTAGCAGTTCATACTTTATTTTTTTGAACTTGTTTTGAGATTAATACTAATCTTACAGGAGGGAAAAATCGTGAAAAAAAATTTAGTGATTATTATTTTAGCAGCTTTTTGTATGGTGTTTGTTTCGTGCTCCAAAAAGGAAGAACCGGTTAAAGAAGAAGTCAAACAGGAGGAAGTAAAAAAAGAAGAAGTGAAAAAAGACTATGTTGTTGGCGCTTTTTTCGCTATTACCGGGAAATTCGCATCACTGCTTGGAGAACCTGAACGTAATACTGTAGAAATGATGGTAAAACAGGTTAATGAAGCCGGTGGTATTAATGGACATAAACTTGTTGTTCATATGGAAGATACTCAAGGAGATAATTCAAGAGCAGTTAAAGCTGCAAAGAAGTTTATCGGTATGGGTGTATGTGCAATCGTCGGTCCGTCAAGAAGCGGATCAAGCATGGCTGTTATTCCTGTTGTTCAAAAGGCAAAAATACCTTTGATATCCTGTGCAGCTGCTGAAAGTATAGTTGTACCTGTAGCTGAAAGAAAATACATATTTAAGACCCCTCAGAAAGATAGTGATGCTGTTCGCAAAATATATGGACGCCTGAATAAAAAAGGGGTTACGGATGTTGGAATTATTACCGGCACTACCGGTTTTGGAAATGCCGGCCGAGGCCAGCTCAAAACACTTGCAGGAGAATACAAAATAAACATTGTTGCAGATGAGACGTACAGCCCTGCAGATACTGACATGACTGCTCAGCTTGTTAAAATCAAAAATGCCGGTGCAAAAGCTGTAATTAACTGGTCTATTGTTCCTGCTCAGTCAATTGTTCCAAAGAATATGAAGCAGCTCAAAATGGATATTCCACTATACCAGAGTCACGGATTTGGAAATATAAAATATGCCAAACTTGCCGGAGATGCAGCTGAAGGAATCATGTTTCCTGGTGGAAGGCTACTTGTGGCTAAACAGCTAATTCATCACCACCCCCAGAGGCCCCTTCTTATGAAATATAAGGAAGACTATGAATCAACATACAATGAGGATGCCAGCACTTTTGGCGGTCATGCTTATGATGCATTGTTGATTGTAATTAACGCACTTAAAGCTGTTGGCGATGATCCTGAAAAAATTCGTGATCATATTGAGACTCAGAACTTTTTTGGAACAGGTGGTAATTTTAAATTTACTCCGGAAGATCATAATGGCCTGAATACAAGAGCTTTTGACATGATAACTGTATCATTTGGCGAATTTAAAATACTTGGTGAATGGTAATAACAATATAAAGTATAAGCTTTATAGTTAAATTACAAACTGGATAAAGCTGAGTATTTATTTTGGCTCGTCCGGTGAATATGAAAGGAAAAGTGGGGGGGATTATATTCCCCCCACTTTATTATGTGATTTCGGGATGGAAATTACTAATCAGGATTTTTCAAACCTTCTTCAATATATTTTCATGGGAATCCAGCGTGGCAGTATTTATGCTCTGGCAGCTATGGGATTTAATATCATATACAATTCCACAGGTGTTATTAATTTTGCCCAGGGAGAATTTGTTGTATATGGTGGGCTGATGATGGTCTCTCTGACCATGACGATGAATTTACCTGTTCCGGTTGCTTTTTTCTTTACAGTTTTATTTGTTATGTTAATCGGGATTTTAATGGAGCGGCTTACAATCAACACGGTAAAAAGTCCCACAGTATTGAGACTTGTAATTATTACCATTGGAGTCTCTATTTTTCTTGAAGGTATTGCAATGGTATCATGGGGAAAAAATTCCCATGTTCTACGTCATTTTTCAAGCAGTGAGACTTTCGAAGTGTTTGGGGCAATGATTCTTCCACAAACATTGTGGATAATTGGGATTCTTGTTTTTATTGCATTAGGCTTTATTCTGTTTTTTAATTATACAATGACAGGGAAGTGTATGAGGGCCTGTTCTATTAATCGTGATGCGGCTCGTCTTGTAGGAATAAATGACAGAAAAATGGTCATGATTTCATTTGCCCTTTCTGCAGGAATCGGTGCAATTGCCGGGATAATTATTACCCCCATAATTCAAATGGATTATGGCCGGGGAACCATGCTTGCTATCAAAGGTTTTGGTGCAGCAGTCGTCGGGGGGTTAGGAAACAGTGTCGGTGCAATATTTGCCGGAATTCTTATTGGAATAATTGAAGCTTTTGGCGCAGGTTACATATCTTCCCACTATATGGACGCAATTGCATTATTTTTCATGTTAATCGTACTTTTTGTAAAACCGAGCGGTATTTTTGGAAGTTCAGAAGCTTCAAAATTAAAAGAGTTTTAATATGGTAATAAGGGATTATATATTCCTGGGTATTTTTTTATTAGTAATGGCCTGTGTTCCTTTACTATTAAAAAATGATTATTATATCAGCATTTTTGTTTTTGCATCATTTAACTGTCTTGCGTGTATCGGCCTGTCTCTTCTTTTAGGATATGCCGGGCAGATTTCTCTAGGACATGCTGCGTTTATTGGAATCGGAGCTTATACGTCAGGTTATTTGACAACACAATTCGCATGGTCACCGTGGATTACAATGTTCATTGGTGTTGTGATCTCTATTATCATTGCAATTGCTGTCGGTGTTCCTTCATTAAAATTAAGAGGGCATTACCTTGCAATGGCTACTCTTGGATTTGGAGCGATTCTTTACATTGTAGCTGTTGCTGCTGTTGATATAACCGGAGGCCCCGCCGGTTTAAATAATATCCCTCCATTGAACCTTTTCGGGTTAATTCTTGATAGTGATAAGAAGTTTTTTTTCTTCAGTTGGAGTGTTGTTGTTATAGGTCTTTTGTTTGCTTTGAACCTTATTAATTCTAGAGTTGGCAGAGGACTTCGTGCATTGCATGGCAGTGAAGATGCCGCAAATTCAATTGGTATAAATACATCATCCTATAAAATCCAGATTTTTATTTTTTCTGCTGTTTTTTCTTCGATTGCAGGCAGCCTTTATGCACATTATGTTACTTATATAGACCCCGGGCCGTTTGGGATAATGCATTCGGTTCTTCTTATGACCATGGTAGCTGTGGGCGGGATGCATAAAATATGGGGTGCTGTAATCGGATCGCTGCTTCTTTCACTATTACCTGAATTTTTGTCTTTTTCAACAGGATATTTTAAAACATTTGGTATTGAATATAAACCGGATTACGACACGCTTGTTTATGGAATAATATTACTTTCTATCATGCTTTTCCTACCGGAAGGTCTTTACGGTGGATTCAGTTCTGCATTCAGAGCTGTAAAAAATATTGTTAAAAGAAATGGGAAAAAAGCTAAGTCGTCATCATGATATTTTATAATTTATTAATTAATTTTATAAAGAGTATTAACTGTGGTTGAAACAATACTTGAATATCAGGAGCTCCAAAAGAATTTTGGCGGAGTTGTTGCTGTTAATAAACTGAATATGACTGTTGATATTGGGTCAATTACATCAATTATTGGTCCTAACGGTGCGGGTAAAACAACAATATTCAATCTTACCACTGGTTTTCTTTCTCCCACAGCTGGAAATATTAAATTCTTCGGAAATAGTATAAACCAATTGAAACCACATAATATAGCTTCATTAGGAATAGCCAGGACATTCCAGAATGTTCAGGTATTTGATAACATGTCTGTTCTTGAAAATATAATGGTGGGAAGACATCTAAGATCAAAATCAGGTATTTTAAGCTCAACAATTATTCCTCCATTTTTAAGGAAAGAAGAAAAACATATAAAGCGAGAAGCTGAAAAGTGGCTGGAATTTATAGGAATGGCAGATGATTCGCAAATATCTGCAGGGAGCCTTCCTTTGGGAAAGCAGAGGATGCTTGAGATTGCAAGAGCACTTGCAATGGAACCTAAACTTATCCTTTTTGATGAACCGGCTTCCGGTTTGAATGCCCGTGAAACACTTGCTATCGGTGAGCTTATCGGAAAAATAAAGGAATCTGGAGTAACGGTTGTTCTTGTTGAACATGATATGGAGCTAATCATGGATATTTCAGATATTGTGGCAGTGATTAATTTTGGTACCAGGATAGCCATGGGAACACCTGCTGAAATTCAGATAAATGAGGATGTAATAACTGCATATCTTGGAGATTAAAAACGGCGGTTTTAAAATATCCACACAGAAAAGTACGAATTGAATCAGGCAACAAAGTAAAGAGGAGTCAGTCTTAATATGCTTCGTCTTGTAAATGTAAACAGTTATTACGGACTCGTACATGTGCTGAAGAATGTATCATTGCACGTGAACAAAGGCGAAACCGTAACACTGATCGGTGCAAATGGAGCAGGGAAGTCAACAACATTGAGGCTAATAAGTGGCCTCCAGAGTGTTAAAGGTGGCGAGGTTACTTTTGAAGGAAAGGATATTTCCAGAATAAGCGCTGAGAAACTTGTTAAGTTAGGTATTGCACATGTACCTGAAAACAGGCAGATATTCAGACCTATGACAGTAATTGAAAATCTGGAACTTGGCGGTTATCTTCTATATAAGGAAAATGGTAAAAAAGAACTTGGAAAAACAATTGACGAAATGTTTGCCCGTTTTCCAATATTAAAAGAGAGAGAGAATCAACTTGCCGGGACATTAAGCGGCGGTGAACAGCAGATGCTTGCAATTGCCATGGCATTAATGTGCAGGCCGCGTTTACTTCTGCTTGATGAACCATCAATGGGTCTCGCGCCATTGATTGTTAAGGAAATTTTTAATATTATAAATGAACTAAAAGATCAGGGAGATTTGACAGTCCTTCTTGTGGAACAGAATGCAAATGCTGCATTGAAGATAGCAGATCGTGGTTATGTAATGGAAACCGGTAAAATTATCATTGAGGAAGATGCAGAGGCTCTTATGAAGAACCAGGAAGTCAAAAGAGCATATCTTGGTCATGATAAAAGGGAAATGTGGGAAAAATAATCATCAGGTTTTGCCATCCCAAGTTGACTTTTTACGAGTTCATCAACTTCCATGGCTTCGTAAAAAGTGTTAACGTTGGCTAAGTAGAAATTTTCATATACAATACTTAGTGGTTGTTAAAAAGTTCGTCATACTAATTATTGCCGGGTATAGATAATATCCTGAATTAATTAACGGACCATAATAAGAGGTTTTCGCCATGCAATTTTGGGATCAAAATAATGAATGTATGCATCGTGATGAAATAGAGCAGGTTCAGCTTGAAAGGCTCCAAGCTACCTTAAACAGGGTTCAGAAAAATGTAAGATATTTTAAAAAAATATTTCGTGAAATCGATTTTATGGCTGAAGACCTTAGCTCGCTTGATGACTTAAAAAAGCTTCCGTTTACTACCAGAAAAGATCTCAGGGATAATTATCCATATGATATGTTTGCCGTCCCATTAAGGGAAATAGTCAGGTTGCATGCTCCGGCTAGAAGTATTGATAAACCTGTTGTAATGGGATTCACGGTTAATGACCTGAACAATTGGGGGCAGTTGATGGCCAGGTGCCTTTCAGCTGTTGGTGTGAGTAAGGAAGATATAGTTCAGGTTTCCCTGGTTCCCGGAAAAATGATTGGCCCTTTTGGAGTTCAGTTGGGAACAGAATTGATTGGCTCTTCCGTAATTCCAATGTCAGTCGGGAAAGACCTTAATCAACTAAAAATAATGAGAGATTTCAGGACTACTTCTCTTGTAACCACTCCCTCATTTGCACTTGGTCTTGTACATACTATGGATTCCATGGGAATAGATCCTATAGATTTTTCTTTAAAACACGGGATTTTAGGATCGGAGCCATGGTCTGAAAGTTCAAGAAAGAAAATTGAATCTGAATTAAACATATCCGCTACTGATATTTATGGCCTTGCAGAGGTTTTCGGACCAGGGGTTGCCTGGGAATGTCCAGAAAAAAATGGCCTGCATATAGCTGAGGATCATTTTATACCTGAAATTATCGATCCTGTCACGCTTGAAACCTTACCTCCCGGCACCATGGGGGAACTTGTAATAACTACCCTCACAAAGGAAGCATTCCCCTTAATCCGCTTCCGTACCGGAGACATTACCAGTATAAATTATGAACCCTGTGCCTGTGGCAGAACATGTTCAAGAATTTCCAGAATTTTCAAAAGATGCGATGATATTATTGTTATAAAAGGTAATATTGTAATTCCTGATCAGATTGGAAAAATTCTTGATAGATTCGATAGTGATAAACCCAGTTATCAAATTGTTGTTGAACAAGAAAATGATAAGGATATTATTACTGTTCTTGTTGAGATTTCGGATAAGATATTTTTTGACGAAATAAAAAAGAGTCAACGTTTTCTTGAAGAGGTTCAAGGTGATATTTTTGAATATCTTGGATGGGAACCCAAAATAAAACTTGTTGAACCGGGAACATTTGATTCTACTGAAATTGTCATTGATAAAAGAAATTTTGATGATTGATCTATTTTGATAATTGATCTATAAGGGTGTTTTTGCTAAGGTCACTTTTAAAATATGAGATAAAATACCACTATTTAGAGAATATAAATACCTTGAATTTATTAAAATGTCTCATTTAAACGTATAAGCAAATTTATGTTTTTAAAATTTATAATTTCAAATGATAATAATAAAAGGAGATTAAAATGTCAGCAAAGTTAATTAAAGGAACAGAAATACGTGAGGAGATTCTTGAAGAGATAACATCCGAGGTCGCTAAGATTAAAGAAGAACATGGTGTTGTTCCTGGCCTTGTTACTATTCTTGTCGGTGAAAATCCTGCTTCAATATCTTACGTAACCCTTAAGATCAAAACAGCTCACAGGGTTGGCTTCACAGAAATACAGGATACTCAGCCTATTGATATTCCGGAAGCTGATCTTCTTGCCTTAATTGAAAAATACAATAATGATGATACAATTAACGGCATTCTTGTACAGCTGCCGCTTCCTGATCATATTGATGAAAAAAAGATTCTAAACACAATTGATCCTGACAAGGATGTTGACGGATTCCACCCGGTAAATGTTGGCCGTTTAATGATCGGTGGTAATGAAGTTAAATTTCCGCCTTGTACACCTTTCGGTATCCAGGAAATGATCGTTCGCGCAGGTGTTGAAACAAGCGGTGCTGAAGTTGTTGTTGTAGGACGTTCTAATATTGTTGGAAAACCGATTGCTAACATGATGCTCCAGAAAGGTGATGGTGCAAACTCAACTGTTACAATTGTACATACCCGTACAAAAAATATGGAAGAGCATTGTAAACGGGCAGATATTCTGATCGTTGCCGCAGGTGTTCCCAATCTTGTCAAGCCTGAATGGATTAAACCAGGTGCTTGTGTAATAGATGTTGGTGTTAACAGGGTTGGTGAAAAACCAAGTGCAAAAGATCCCAACAGGATGGTAGCAGTACTTCGTGGTGATGTTGATTTTGATGCAGCAAAAGAAATAGCTGGATATATTACACCTGTTCCGGGTGGAGTTGGTCCTATGACTATTACAATGCTGATGCTTAATACCTTGAAAGCTCTTAAGTATAAGCTTGGTATTATGTAGGTTAAAAAAAATATTGAATTGAAAGAAGGGGGGGGATTTTCTCCCCCTTTTTTATTTTGATGGCGTCGTAAAAAGTCCAATATCTGCGTTGCGCTTCATCCCTCGTCACTGCGGCGTACGATATGTACGGGTCATTTCTCGGAATTTGCGGCGCCTTGATCTTTAACTTTTTACGACGCCATCAGCTACTGTGTGTTATATATGAAAATTTGGTGCTCACCCAGGGGGCCTTTTTTTGTTGAAGGAATAGTAACAGGTATTATTTAGCAAAACGGCTGACTGTCTGAGTTTCATGATCCCGCTGTAGCGGGAATAAAAAATACCTGTTACGTCGTGATTAAAATACCCCCTTGCTTGAAACAGTTAATGAAGCGTCGGTTTGTTATTATCGCCACTGTCTTTTTTGCCGTTAATAACTTTAAATCGAGCTTTATTTCTATTCATTCTCCACTTAAGGTATTTCATGTAAATAATTCTATAATCCAGTAAACCATCCATACTTCTAAAATAAAGATATCCAAATAAAATACCCCCAAGATGATAAGCACCATAAGGATTTGCTTTTGCAAGAAAAGTAAGAAAAGTAATAAGGACAGTAATGTAACTGATAAATTTTGCTTTTACAGGTAAGATAAACATTAATAGTATTGTTGCTTCCGGTTTCAACAGACCAAAAATAACAATAGTTGAAAGCAGGCTCGGCATCATCCCCATAAAAGGATAATTAAATGCAGAAAAGCTGCTTAATCCCATTCCGCATAAAGCTCCTCCAAGTGCAGAAAAATAAAAAAGGATCAAAAACCTGTTGGTTCCAATAGCATTTTCTACAGAACCGGCGAAGAAGAAGAACATAAGACAATTTAATAAAAAACTTATAGGTGATCGGGGATCATGTATGAACGGATGGGTTATTATCTGCCATATATGGAAGTTTGATTCCTTAAAAGGAATAAGGTTAAGATATGATATAATCTGAAGATTGAACCAATGTTCGCATAAAAGCTCCAGTATATATATAATAGTGTAAATTATAAGGACTCTTTTGCCAAGTAATGTGAAAGTATAACCAAGCCCATCAGATGCCTGCACCCGATCAAATCTCATTGCCGCCTCCGGATAAATATATTGTAACCATGGTTTTTTATGAATATAATCTGATTTAATTAATGGTACAAGAAATATAATATTATTTCAATTTAGGTATTAAATGTTTACTGGATATGGTTTTATGAATGATTCTATGTTACAAATTGTAAAAGAAAAAGCAAGGCACCTTCTTAACGATTCAAATGGCAGTCATGATTGGGGCCACACTCTCAGGGTATACCGGTTATGTGAACGAATTGGCCCTGCAGAGAATGCAGACTTGTCAGTGCTTTTATCAGCAGCTTATTTACATGATATTGGCAGACGATACCAGGATATCTCTAACGGAATGTTCTGCCATGCTGAAAAGGGTGCTGAAATAGCAACCGGCATTATAAGTAAACTATCTTTTTCAAACGATGAGAAAGAAAATATTATTCATTGTGTAAAAACCCACAGGTTTCGTGGGAAAAACGTACCTGAAACAATCGAAGCAAAGGTTTTATTTGATGCTGATAAACTTGATGCAATCGGTGCTGTCGGTGTTGCAAGAGCATATCTTTTTGCAGGGGAACTTGGTGCAAAGCTTCATAATTCCCAAAATAGTATTGAAGATACAAAAGCATATACTAATGAGGATACAGGATACAGAGAATATAGGGTAAAGTTGTGTAAGATAAAGGATAGGGTATTGACTAAAACAGGCATGGAAATGGCTGAAGAGCGTCATGAATTTATGGAAAATTTTTTTAAAAGATTTCTTGAAGAACTTGAAGGAGTTAAATAATTATTATGAGTGTTAATATTGTAGATAGAATTGATGATCAGGTTAAGGTGAGGAATATACTGGTAAGTGTTTCTGATAAAAATGGGCTTGATCTTTTTATACCACAGCTTATTGATATTATTCCTGATATAAGAATATTTTCTACCGGCGGGACATATGAGAAAATAAAAGATATTATTGGTGAGAAATCTAAATCCTGCCTTACACAAGTTTCAGATTATACCGGACAACCGGAAACTCAGGGAGGTCTTGTAAAGACACTTGATTTTAAAATATATCTCGGACTTCTAACAGAAACTTATAATGATTTTCATAAAGAGGATTTAGATAGAACCGATTCAGTTAGTATTGATATGGTTATTGTAAATCTTTACCCTTTCAAAGAGACCATTTCAAAAGAAGGTGTAACTGTTGAAGAAGCTCGTGGAAATATAGATATAGGCGGTCCATGTATGATAAGGGCTTCAGCTAAGAATTTTTTAAGAGTTGCATCCATAGTTGATCCATCTGATTATGAGATGATAGTTTCAAAAATGAGAGCTAATAACGGTATGATGTCTTTAGAACTAAGATATAAACTTGCCCGGAAAGCTTTTGAACATACTGCAGGATACGATCGTAATATTGCGGATTTTTTGGTATCAAAATCATTTGAAGAAGTAAAAAAATGTTATAAATATTAGTGTCTTTCCAGAAAACAAGGAGAATAAGAATGGCTGAAGATCTCAAGGCAATGTATAAAACTATTATGGATGACAATTTTCCTCCTGATATGGAAGTAAGTTTTATCGATGGTAATAAAAGGCAGACCCTTATTTATGAAAAAGTTTCCTGGACTATAGATAATGTTATAAAAGGTTTAAGATATGGGGAAAACCCTGGGCAGGAAGCCGCTTTGTATAAACTGGTGAATGGTAACCTTTTACTTGGAGAAATTGAAACAATACAGCCGGGACAATATCTTGCTTCAGATATAGAACTTCTGCAGTCCGGGAAACACCCGGGAAAGACTAATCTAACTGACACTGATAATGCTCTGAATATTCTGAGATATTTCCATGATAAACCGACAGTGGTAATAGTTAAACATAACAATCCTTGTGGTGTAGCCCGGTCGGATGATCTTGAAGATGCGTATTTGAAATCATATATGGCAGACCGTGTAGCTGCTTTTGGCGGGTGTATAGCTGCTAACAGAGCAATAGACAAGAAAACTGCAGAAGCTATTTCAAATCAATATGCTGAAGTTGTTGTAGCTCCTGATTTTGAAGAAGGTGTTGCAGATATTCTTGCAAAAAGAAAAAATCTTCGTGTCATAAAAATCGGTAATATTGATAAACTTCAGACTTTTGTCGGCCAGAAATTCGTAGAATTCAAAAGCCTGATAGACGGCGGGATTATCGCCCAGTGGTCTTTTACTCCATCTGCATTTAATAAAAATGATCTTGCACTTGCTGAATGTGAATATAAGGGACAGAAATATATGGTCAAACGAGAACCTACAGAGGATGAGTACAATGACATGTTGTTCGGATGGCTTGTTGAATCCGGAATAACATCAAACTCTGTTATTTATGTTAAGGATAGTGTTACAGTTGGAATAGGAACAGGAGAACAGGATAGGGTTGGTGTTGCTGAAATTGCAAGAGATAAGGCTTACCGGAAATATGCAGACAGGTATAGTTTTGAAAAATATGGTGTTGCTTACAATGCTCTTTCTGATCCGGATAAAAAGAATGAAGTTGACAGTAAAGTCTCAGAAGAAAAGGGCGGACTGATAGGTGCCACCATGGTAAGTGATGCATTTTTTCCTTTCAGGGACGGACTCGATGTAGGATTAAGTGAAGGGGTTCTTTCAGTAGTTCAACCCGGTGGGTCAATGAACGATTATCAGGTTATTGACGCATGCAATGAAGTTGGAGCGACAATGACCTTCACCGGCCAAAGAAGTTTCAAGCATTGATGGCGTCGTAGAAAATCTCCATCTACTGCGTTATAGTGGTTAATCAGAAGTTCGACATACAGTATGTATGCCTTCACTCCTCATCAACAACTATGCCTTGTATATGAAGATTTCTACTTAGCCATCGTTAATACTTTTTATGAATTCATTAATATTGATGGCGTCGTAAAAAGTCTCCATCTACTGCGTTATGGTCTTTGGCCAGACGTTCGACATACTACATGTATGCCTTCACGCCTGGCCAAAAACTATGCCTTGAATATGAAGATTTCTACTTAGCCATTGGCAATATTCTTTTAGAGATTACGAAGCATTGGTGGTATCGTAAAAAGTCTCCATATACTGTGTTATAGCGGTTGTTCAGAAGTTCGATATGCTAATCTTATGCCTTCAACTGCAGACTAACAATTATGCATAGTATATTAAGATTTATATTTAGCCTTAGATTATACTTTTTTCTGATACGTCAATATTACATATAAACAGACAACACATCATTTCTTGCACTTACATGTTGTATTGTTACATGGATCAAATCTTTTGGTTTAAGATTGCCACTGGTTGAAACAGGGATTTTACATTCTATCATATATTCATTAAGAAGGATCATGTAATTTGACCTGCGTTTGTCGAGGACAATAGCTTCTTCGCGTTGACCGATTTTCCTTTCAAGATATTTAAGAATCCAGTACCTGTGACGTTGGAACTGGATTCTTCCTACTGCCAGCATTGGCTGCCCCAGTACTTTTATTAAATTTTTCATTTCATGCTTAGAGTATGGGCTTTCAAGACCAAGTATTGCCCTTATCTGCCGTTGTGTAGCAAGATCGAAGTATTTACGAATAGGAGATGTTGCTGTAACATAAGCGTTAAGGCCCAGACCGGAATGGTTTCCCGCCTTGTGTCCAAGTACTCCCCGACTGAGAAACTTTCGCTGAGTCCAGTTCTCAAAGATAGAACCTTTGTCGTCCTTTATAATACGCTCTTTGGGAGGAGGTTGTGAGCGGAATATTGCAGGTGTATCATTGTCAGAAAGGAATCTTGCCATAAGCCAGTTCGCAAGAATCATCATTTCAGATACAAGTAATCTTCCAGGGCTTTCCCTGTCTACTTTTTTTATCGATAGTTCATTTTTTTCATTGAACCAGACATTGATTTCCGGCAATGTTATCTGGGTGGCACCGTATGCTAAACGGTGTTTTCTGAAGTGAAGTGCAAGTGTATGAAGAGTTTTAATTTCTTCATCTTTCTCTGTATTCTGGTTAACATCATAGTAAGTTAACTGGCGTTTTACTTTAATTATACTTGGAATAATTCCAAAGTCAGTTACCTGGGCAAGGGGAGTTAATTTTGCAAAAACACTTATGGCAGGACGGATTTCTCCCTTTTTAAGACTGCATATGTCTTCGGAAAGCTCAGGCGGCAGCATCGATATTTTATTATCCGGCATATAAATTGAGCTTGCACGAGCCCGAGCTTCCATATCAAGGGAACTATCCTTAGGGATAATATCCCCGACATCGCTTATATGTATTCCTATTCTATATTCCTGCCCATCTCGTTCAATACTTATGGCATCGTCAAAGTCGAGTGTTGATTGGCCGTCAATTGTCATAACCGGAAGTCCGGTTAGATCTTTTCTCAAAGAAGAATCAAGATTTGTTTTTTTATAGGTGGCAATTATTTCATTAGAATTTTTTATTGTCATATCGGAAAAATCTTTTGATATACCCAACCGATATATGTCAAGATTTTCGTTTTCTTCCCAAACACCAAGTTTTATCAGGAGATCAAATATGACATCACCACCTTTGACACCCACATTTGAAAGAATTGATTTTCCCAAAGAGTAGGTTTTGCTTTCATTTCCAAAAAGGTAATATGATTTAATTATATCTACAAATTCGGATATATCTTCTGAATATGTTGGATTAGAAGATTTAATTGCATCAGCGAGCCACCTGCTTCCTTCTTCAATTATTTTTCCCTTTCTTTTAGTATCTTTTGCCTGGTTATTAATCCTCTCAACCTGTTTTTCGGAATTTGGATAAAAGCTGTCACAATTGAATTTGAAGTATGTCCTGTTTTCAAAGAAAGCCCTTACAATTGCAGATTCATGATCTGGAGTTGATTTATTCGGGAAACAAAATTCAGTCATTGTGACAAGGTCAATCCATTCTTCTTCAGGATAAAGGACCGACCATAATTCCTTGATATCTATACTGGTCATCAGTTTTTTGCGCCGATTTACTGTCGCTTTTAATGATTCGACAATGTTACTCCTCCCCATTGTGAGCTTGAGCCTTGTATCTGATTGATGTGAAAGGCGATTAATCGAAATGTTTACTTCTCGATTAGTTTCGGTAAGAAGTCTGAGTCTTTTGTTTTTAACTTCCTGGACAACGGCACATATTATTTTCTGATTGTCTATATATTCTACAATATTTCCTATTTCCATAAGCTATAACTTATCAACCGACCCTTCGAAAGTCAATCTGTTAATAAGAATAATTACAAAAAAATAAGATTTAATATATTGAAATTATTAAATATAAAGTTTTATGAGCGACAAGTTATTTTAAAAGGTTAGAGAAGTAAAAAATATAGTTGTTAAACTTTACAATTTCTCATAAATTATACCTTACTTTATAATTTATTAGTGATTTTATTATAAAAAACTATGCTTTTTTAAGCTCTGCCAAGGCCGGGTTAATATACCATTGGTTATACTTTTTACGAGTTCATCCTTCTTGAATATTATAAAATTATGAAATCATACAAATTAATTACACCTTATTTTAAAGAAAATCGATTACTTATAATTTTCGGGTTATCCTGCCTTATATGTGTTGATGTTTTGCAGCTCCTGATACCCCGTGTAATTAAATGGGCTGTTGATGACCTGACGGAATTCAAAACCGATACGGAAGGTTTATTGGTGTATGCTTCATATATTGTGTTTCTTGCAGTTTTTATAGCAGTTTTCAGGTATGGATGGCGTCGTTCCCTTATAGGTACCTCAAGGCTTATTGAAGAAAAACTCCGCAACAGATTGTTCAGTCATATACAGCTTCTTTCTGCGTCTTACTTTGGAAAAATAAAAACCGGTGATCTTATGGCCCATGCAACAAATGATATTAACCATGTTCGTATGGCAACAGGTATGGGAATGGTCGCACTTACCGATGCTGTTTTTCTGGGCACTGCATCAATTGTCTTTATGGCATATATAAATATCAAACTGACATTACTTGCTCTTATTCCCATGCCAATGGTTGCTTTTTCGGCACGCTTTTTCAGTAAGAAAATGCATAGCAGATATCAGGAGGTTCAGGGAACTTTTTCGGATATGACAGAGGTCGTAAGAGAAAGGTTTGCAGGAATAAGAATAATTAAGATGTATAACCGTGAAGAAGATGAATATAATCGCCTTGAAGACATATCAAAAAAGTATATTAAAAAAAATCTCAAACTCATAAGAGTACTCGGTTTATTCTTTCCCATGATGATCCTGTTTACAAACCTGAGCCTTGCAATAGTTATTTTTCTTGGAGGGAGACAGACAATCGATGCTACAATAACAACCGGTGATTTTGTCGCTTTTATTAATTACCTTGCACTTTTAACATGGCCTATGATGGCAATAGGCTGGGTAACAAATTTAATTCAGAGAGGAGCGGCATCTTTAGACAGAATTAATAATATACTTAAAATTAAACCTGAAATCGATTATGTGGAGACCGAAAGATATTCTAACCCCGAAAATAAAAAGAAAGCAATTGATATAAAAGGGAAAATTGAATTTCAAAATGTCTCTTTTTCGTACGAACATGACCTTCAGGTACTGTCAGATGTCAGCATCATTGTAGAACCCTCGAAAATGCTTGGTGTTGTGGGCTCTCCGGGAAGTGGTAAAACAACTCTTGTCAGTCTTTTACCTAGAATTTTTGAAATAGGTTCGGGGTCTATCATGATAGATGGTCTCGATATTCGTGAGATGGAGCTTATAAAACTGAGAAATAGTATTTCATTCGTACCCCAGGAACCTTTTCTTTTCGCAGGCACCATTAGGGATAATATAACATTCGGGAGTGATGATATTTCTGAAGAAGAGTTGATTCGAAGCGTAACGGAAGCGTCAATTTATGATACAATTAAATCCTTTACCAATGGATTTGATACAATTGTTGGGGAAAAAGGCGTGATTTTATCCGGTGGGCAGAAACAGAGAATTGCTCTGGCACGCGCTTTTTTGAAAACCTCCCCTGTATTGATTCTTGATGATCCTGTCAGCCAGGTTGATACTGAAACAGGAATGAATATTATAAATTCATTAAGGTCAAAGGCAGGCGTGAAAACAATAATTATAGTATCTCACAGGCTTTCTGCGCTAAAATTTGCTGATCAGATTATTGTAATGGAGAGTGGTAGTATAACAGAGTCAGGAAAACATGATGAACTTATGTTGATTGATAAATACTACGCACGATCATATCGTATGCAGGAGATACAAGAGGAGTTAAATGCGGACTGATCAAGGATACTTTGAAGAAGAAAAGCTGGGGAAATCTTATGATGTGAAGTTAATAAGACGTCTTTATCCTTTTACAAAGACATACTGGAAATGGCTGCTTTGCTCAGTTCTTCTAATGTTAATTATAACTGTTTTTGATCTGTCTCTGCCGTATATTACAAAAATTGCTATCGACAGATATATTGTTCCAGGTATTGAAACCCTCTCATCTGATAATAATAAAGAAAGATTTTATCATGTAGATATTTCAAAAAAGGAAAATCGGGAAATTGTAAACAAATATAAAAACCTGTTCAATGTAAATGGAAAAACAGCTCTAATCAGTTATGATATATTAAGACAACTTGACAAAAAAGACATTCATATTTTGAGAAAAGATGATTTGAACGGTGTTAGTATTTTGGCACTTATCTTAATCATTGTTGTAGTTATGAATTTTTTTATAAACTTTATCCATGTTATTATTATGGAATATACAGGACAAATGATAATGCATGACTTAAGGTTAGAGCTTTTTTCGCATATACAAAGCCTTTCCATATCATTTTATTCACGAAATCCTGTGGGCCGCCTTCTTACTCGTGTTACCAATGATGTTCAGAATATGCATGAAATGTTTACATCTGTAATCAACTTTGGGTTCAAGGATATTTTTCTTCTTATAGGAATTACTATAGTCCTTATCTCAACTGATTTTAAGCTCGCACTTTTTACTTTTACAGTCATACCTTTTGTTGTTTTAGCAGCACTCTACTTTTCAAAGGTAGCAAGAGGTGCTTTTAGAATTCTAAGGGTTAAAATGGCTGAAATTAATACAATGTTTTCCGAGACGATAGGAGGCATAAAGGTTATTCAGCTTTTCAGACAGGAGGAGAGTAATTATCAAAAGTTTAAAAAGCTGAATCATGAAAATTATGTTGCAGGTATTAAGCAGATACATGTTTTCGCAGTTTTTATGCCGGTAATAGAGCTTTTAGGGGCTGTTTCTCTTGCAATTGTTATTATGTATGGGGGTGGTAACGTTATTTCTGAAAAGTTTACACTTGGCTCTCTTGTAGTTTTTATATCATATATGAAAATGTTTTTCAGGCCTTTAAGGGATATTGCTGAAAAATATAATATCATGCAGAATGCACTTGCATCTGCTGAAAGAATATTTTTAATTCTTGATAATAAAGATAAGCTGCAGCAGCCGCTATCTTCACCGGAAGTTAACGAAATTAAAAAAATTAAAGAATTTGAATTTGATGATGTATCATTCAGCTATTTTCCAGGTGAATACGTTCTGAAGAATATATCTTTCAAGGTCAATGCCGGAGAGACAATTGCTGTGGTAGGTCCCACCGGTTCAGGAAAAACAACACTAATTAATCTTATTGTCCGGTTTTATGACACTGTGTCAGGAAGTGTTTTAATAAACGGTAGTAATATTAAGAATTTTCATACATCAGATATAAGATCAAAAATGGCTCTTGTTATGCAGGACCCATTCTTGTTTTCAGAAACAATTCGGGATAATGTGCTGCATGGAAATAGCAACTATTCTGAAAAAAACCTGGATCAGATATTAATCAATTCAAATTGTAAACAATTTGTGGAAAGGCTCCCTGACGCTTCAGATACTGTTCTTTCCGAAGGGGGTTCATCACTTTCAAGCGGTGAGCGTCAGTTAATATCAATTGCAAGGGCGTTTGCCGGAAATCCTGATTTGATAATTCTTGATGAAGCCACATCTTACATTGATACGGAAACTGAAATAAAAATTCAGGAAGTTTTAGAAAAACTTATGGTTAACAGGACATCAATTATTATTGCCCATCGTTTAAGTACAGTGAAAAATGCTGACAGGATTATAGTATTGAACAAAGGAGAAATTATTGAAACAGGTTCATATTCAGAGTTAATGGGAAAAGAAGGTTTTTTTTACAAACTGAATTTAATACAGGGATAGGTTCAATAAAAAAGGCACAACCGTTATGGTCGTGCCTTTTTTTATTACCTATCTAAGTCAAATTAATAAAATGACCTGATTATTTTTAGAATACACCTTCAACTTTTCCGGTTTCAGTATCAACATCAATACGACGGAAAGCCGGGTTGGATCCTGTACCTGGCATAAGGCTTATTGCACCTGCAACAGGAACTATGAATCCTGCACCACCGTAGGTGAGAACTTCACGAATATTAAGTCTCCAATCCTTTGGTACACCTTTGAGAGCAGGATTATCAGAAAGAGAAAGATGAGTCTTAACCATACAAAGACCAAGTCCGGCAAGTTCAGGATCAGCCTGAATTCTCTTAAGCTGGGCGTTGGCATCACTGGAGAAATCAACTCCGTCAGCACCGTAAACTTCTGTAGCAATCTTTTCAATACGATCTTTGATCGGCATATCAAGTTCGTACAGGAATTTAAAATCTGACTTTTCTTCACATGCTTCAACAACAGCTTCAGCAAATTCAATTGCGCCATCACCACCTTTTTCCCAGTGACGTGAAAGAGCGACCTTTGCACCTGCTGCTTCAGCCATTTCACGGACCTTGGCAATTTCAGCATCGGTATCATTGTAAAATGCATTGATACAAACAACAGGGCTGATTCCGGCTTTTCTGACGTTTTCAATGTGATGAATAAGATTTGCACATCCCTTTTCAACCCATTCAACATTCTCACTGTTGTATTCTTCAGGCATAGCTTTTCCTGGAACTGGAACCGGAGCACCACCGTGACATTTAAGGGCACGGATTGTAGCAACAACAACAGCTGCATCAGGAACAAGTTTCGAGAAACGGCATTTCAGGTTCCAGAATTTTTCAAATCCAATGTCTGCACCGAAGCCTGATTCTGTTACGTGATAATCAGCAAGTTTAAGGCCGACCTGATCTGCAACAATTGAACTCTGACCGATAGCGATGTTAGCAAAAGGACCTGCATGAACAATAACAGGCTGACCTTCAAGAGTCTGCATAAGATTCGGGTTAAGTGCATCAACCATCCAGGCCGTCATAGCGCCTGCAACTTCAAGATCTTCTGTTGTGATCGGATTGCCTCTCTTGTCATAAGCAACAACAATTTTGCCCATGCGATCACGCATGTCTTTAAGGCTTGTTGCAACGGCAAGTATAGCCATAACTTCCGAGGAAACAGCAATGCCGAACTTTGATTTCATCATGAATCCGTCACTTTTGCCGTTAACGCCGTCAATACCGATAACTATGTTTCTCAATGACTGGCAGCAATAGTCAATGATCCAGCCCATTTCAACATTGGTAGGATCAATATCATGACGTTTCATACCTGAAAGGCGTTGAAGCTGTTCGTCGTTGTAATTGCGTTCATGTTGCATACGTGAGGTAAGTGCAACCATTGCAAGGTTATGTGCGTTCATGATTGCATTTATGTCACCAGTAAAACCCAGAGAAAATGGTGTCAGAGGAATACACTGTGCAAGACCACCGCCTGCTGCAGAACCCTTGATGTTCATTGTCGGGCCACCTGAAGGCTGACGAATGGCTGCAGAAACGCTTTTTCCGATTTTTCCGAGGCCTTCTACCAGACCCATTGTTGAGGTGGATTTTCCTTCTCCAAGAGGTGTAGGGGTGATAGCTGTAACATCGATATACTTGCCCTGGGGTTTTCCATCTAAACGCTCCAGAACTTTCCTGTAATCGATTTTTCCGAAATAATGTCCCTGAGGAAGCAGTTCTTCCTTGGTAAGGCCAAAAGTTTCGCTGATTTCATAGACAGATTTCATGTTTTTTTCTGCATCCTGAGCGATTTCCCAGTCAGCATGTTTGGTAGGATCTAATGCCATAAGATACTCCTTTCAACAGCTGGCCCTTATACGAGCCAGAATAAAAAATAAAAGACTAAAATATTAAGACAAAAAAAATACAAGATTACAAATTGGTTCCCCTCAAATTATAAAAAAGGGCATTGTTTAGCGGTGTATCTGCTTATAGGCCCTAATGGAAACTTTTCTCGGGGATAGAAAATCCTAAATTAATATCAAGGCATCAAACAGGAAATACTAGAATATTTGAAATTATTTTGTACAGAAAAATCAAATGGTTCAAAGCATACCAACAAATTAAATGCCATTGCATAAAATGCACTAAAGGCCCTTATCAGTCAAGAATTATTTATTTTTTTTACAATATAATTCAGCATTATTTTTAATCACCCGCATTTCATTTTCAAATATTTTATATTCTGATTAATTTATAAGTATCTTATTAATTGATTTTTTTAATAATATCGGTTATATAATCAAAAAATATAACTATATGTTTAGCTCGTTATTCAATTTCGAAATATATCGATTGATTTTTTAATTTAAATTGAATTTATAAAATCAATTGTTTAATTGAAAATTATTATATTAGTGGATGGCGATCTGATAAATAATACTGCAGAATAGAATAAAACGGTTTAATTATGAGCGGGAAAATCACTTTCTTTCTGGCTAACAATACAGGATCCTTTATAAAACAGGTAACAGTTCACAGGTTGATTCTTTTAGTATTAATTAACCTTATATTAGTTAGTCTGGTTTTTTCAGGATACATTGTTTTTGATTATTATAAATTGAAAAATAGTTTTTATAATTCACAGTTATTAAAAAGCAAAATTGCCAGTCATAACAAAAAAATTTCAGGTCAGCGTCAGCAGATTCAGGTTTTCGCGGAACAGATAAACAACCTGAAATCAAATCTTGTTGATTTGAGCCTTTTTGAGAATAAAATACGTATAATAGCAAATATTGAAAGAGAGAATGAACAATTCAACGTGTTTGGTGTAGGTGGTTCAATACCCCATGATCTTGACTCCGGTTTTTCTCTTTCTGAAAAGCATAACACACTGTTGAGAGAAATGCATGAACAGTTGGGACAGCTTAATTATGCATCTAAAAACCAGAAAGACGGTTTTGAAAAACTTTTAATATTTCTTGAAGGACAAAGAAATCTTCTTTCTTCAACACCTGCTATATCACCCGCGAACGGCTGGATAACATCAAGGTTTGGATATAGAACGTCTCCATTTACAGGGTTGCGTGAATTTCATAAAGGACTTGATATTGCCGCAAGAAAAGGGACTCCGGTTATTGCTTCAGCCGATGGAGTAGTATCATTTTCAGGGAATAAGGGTACACTTGGCAAAACTATAGTTATTGATCACGGGCATGGAATGGTTACACGTTATGCCCATCTTTCAAAAACACTAATAAAACGAGGGGCTTCTATAAAGCGAGGAGATGTTATAGGTAATGTCGGCAGTAGCGGTCTAAGCACGGGCTTTCATCTTCATTACGATGTGAGATTAAACGGTGTTTCTGTTAATCCTGGAAAATATATTATAGAATAAAAACCTTTGCAATTTAATAAGCCCCGCATTTGTTTTTTATAATTTGCTTTTTCTCTTTCCTTGTTGTAACTGAACTATCGTCTTTAAATCTGAAAACTACCTTCAATTATCCTGTTAATATTTATGCGTTTTTAAGTTTGCATGGCAACATGGCAGTACTAAGGTGAAAAAAACATAAAAGTATACAACTGTTTATAAAATTAGGAAATAATAAGTTACATCTGTGTAAATACCGGGGGGTTATATTAAATGATTCTGGACTTTTTGACAAAAATTATTGGAAGCAAGAACGATCGTGTTTTAAAAACCATGGAACCGATTGTTGAGACAATAAACAGCCTGGAATCTAAATTTCAGTTGATGAATGATACACAGTTGAAAGACCAGACAAGCATACTGAAGAAGCGCATAGAAGAAGGAGAAACACTTGATGAAGTACTCCCGGAAGCTTTTGCTACTGTCCGGGAGGCATCTTTTCGAGTGTTATCAATGCGTCATTTTGACGTTCAGCTTATAGGAGGACTTACACTACATAATGGTAATATCGCAGAAATGAAAACAGGTGAAGGAAAAACACTTGGCGCAACACTTCCTGCGTATTTGAATGCCCTTACAGGCAAGGGTGTTCATATTATTACTGTGAATGATTATCTTGCAAAGCGTGATGCAGAATGGATGGGACAGCTATATAACTTTCTTGGTCTTTCTTTTGGAATAGTTGTTCATGGCCTTGATGATGAAGAAAGAAAGAAAGCATACGATGCGGATATTACATATGGTACAAATAACGAATTTGGTTTTGATTACCTTAGAGATAATATGAAGTTTTATAAGGATTCACTTGTTCAGCGAGACCTGAACTTCGCAATCGTTGATGAGGTTGACAGTATATTGATTGACGAAGCCAGAACACCACTAATAATTTCAGGTCCTGCAGAAAAATCAACAAGTCTTTATTATCAGGTAAATGGAATTATACCTTCGTTATCTCGAGAGGCCGATTACACTATTGATGAAAAAGCCAAGTCAGTAGTTTTGACTGAAGATGGAATTAAAAAGGCAGAAAAAAAACTACAGGTGGATAATCTTTATGATCCCAAAAGTATAGAACTTCTTCACCACACAAACCAGGCATTAAAGGCGCATACTCTTTTTAAGAGAGATGTAGATTATATTGTAAAAAACGGTGAGGTTATTATTGTTGATGAGTTTACGGGACGTCTAATGCCGGGGCGTCGCTACAGTGAGGGACTTCATCAGGCTTTGGAAGCAAAGGAAGATGTTAAAATCGAAAATGAGAACCAGACCCTTGCTACCATAACCTTTCAGAATTACTTTAGAATGTATAATAAACTTTCGGGTATGACAGGTACTGCTGATACTGAAGCATCAGAATTTAAAAAAATATACGATCTTGATGTATTAGTTGTTCCTACAAATATGCCAATGATAAGAAAAGATTTTCCGGATGCGATTTATAAAACCAAGAAAGAAAAATATGAAGCTGTTATGGATGAAATAGTCAATCTTCATAAAAAAGGTCAACCTGTTTTAGTAGGAACTATTTCCATAGATGTTTCTGAAAGTTTGAGCAAAAAGCTTAAAAAAAGAGGCGTTAAACATGAAGTGCTTAATGCTAAAAACCACAGTAAAGAGGCCGAAATAGTATCGATGGCGGGGCAAAAAGGGTCGGTTACGATTTCTACAAACATGGCCGGTCGAGGTACTGATATCGTTTTGGGTGATGGTGTTACCGATGTCGATGGTCTTCATATACTAGGCACAGAAAGGCATGAAAGTAGACGGATTGATAATCAGTTGAGAGGACGCTCCGGCCGTCAAGGTGATCCAGGTTCATCACGTTTTTATATGTCTCTTGATGATGACCTGCTAAGGATATTCGGAGGTGAACGAATAACGTCTATTATGGAAAGGCTGGGCATGGAAGATGGTGAGCCGATAGAACATAATCTGATAAGTAAAGCAATCGAAAATGCTCAAAGCAAGGTAGAGGGACATAATTTTGAAATACGTAAACAGTTAATTGATTACGATGATGTAATGAATCAGCAGAGAGAGGTGATATACCGGCAGCGACGTGAGGCTTTAAAGGGCGAAAATCTGAGGCCTTCTATTGAAGCTATGATTGAAGATGTTTCATATAATATATCGAGTATGTATGCAGATGATAAAACGCATCCTGAAGAATGGGATCTGAAAAGCTTGAACGATGCAATATATAAGCAGTTTAATTTCAGGGCAAAAATGGATTCAGACACTTTAGACGGTTTAAACAACGATGGTCTGGCCCAGAGTATATTTGGCTCAGCAATTGAATTGTATGATCAAAGGGAAGAAATAATTGGAGAAAATGATTTCAGGCAGATTGAAAGTTTTGTTATGCTGCAGACGGTTGATTCATTATGGAAAGATCATCTTCTTTCCATGGATCATTTAAAGGAGGGAATCGGTCTAAGAGGTTATGCCCAGCAGAACCCCCTTCTTATTTATAAAAAAGAAGGTTTTGAAATGTTTCAGGAAATGATTGAAAGGATTAAAGAAGAAACATTGAACATCCTCTTTAGAATTCAGGTTGCGGAGCCTGAAGTAATTGATGAATTAACTAAACCCGAAGAACAAAGCTTTACTCTCTCTCATGGAGATGAGGGTGAAAGAAAAAAACCTGTTAAAAGAGAAGGCGGAAAAATTGGAAGAAATTCTCCATGTTCTTGCGGAAGCGGGAAAAAATACAAAAAATGCTGTGGGGCATAAAACAAGTGATTCTTTTTGTTTATAACGACTTATAATATCCTCATATAATTTGTAATACATTTCACACAGAAATTCTTAATGACAGATAGGCTTTAACTCTGAACAATACAATGAATTGAATATTAAGGTTTTTAATGACCTATTGATTGTTTATTCAGAAATCATCCTGTTTGATATAAAATCATTTACAATCCAAAATCGTTTTTCTGACTTGATTTTTACACCTACAAATCATAATATTTATTATATCTCACTTCATTATAAATGATTGTATTTTCTAGATTTTTCCCTCTATTTTCCCAAAACAAATTAATAAGACTAGTTATGGTTACTTTATCATGTTCTTTTTCTACGTCCCGAGCAATACGAAAC
>JABHLN010000002.1 GCA_018693105.1 Desulfobacterales bacterium
AACCGATGGCTAAGTAAAAATCTTCATATACAAGGCATAGTGATTGACCAGGCGTGAAGGCATACATGTAGTATGTCGAACGTCTGGTCAATCACTATAACGCAGTAGATGGAGACTTTTTACGACGCCATCAGGATTGATATTATGGAATATGATAAAATTCGTTCACAGGCCAGAAAGATAGCATCATTATTGCCGCAGCCTGCCTTTTATAAAGATTTTTCGGGTGAAGATGAAATTTCCAGGAAGATTTTTCATAATGACCCAGAAATAAAAAAATTACGCTCTTTTGTTACTTCTGAAATTGAAAACGACTTTGGTCATGGTATGGATCATGCCACAAAAGTCAGCATTGATGCAGGTACTTTGACTTGTGTTGAAAGCAAATTAGCAGGATATTCCGATTATGAAAAAAACCGGCTGATAATTCTTTCTCAATGTGCCGGACTTTTGCACGATATTAAAAGAAAACATAAGGAACATGCAATTAAAAGTGCCGAGTATGCAAAAAAAGTTTTGAAAAAAAATGATTATTTTAAAGAAAACGATATAAAAATAATTTCACTTGCAATTCAAAACCATGAAGCATTCAAAACCATAGTTAAATCAAACACTCCGGAAGGCAAATTAATTTCCGACTGCCTTTACGATGCAGATAAGTTCCGATGGGGACCGGATAACTTCACACATACTGTGTGGGATATGCTTGCTTTTTCCAAAACCCCGATTCACGTTTTTTTAAAAGGTTACAAGAACGGGATTGAAGGCCTGGCAAAAATCAAGGAGACATTCAGATCCAAAACAGGTAAACAATACGGCCCCCAGTTTATAGATATAGGACTTGATATAGGCAGAGAGCTTTATAAAACTATTAAAAGCTGATGGCGTTGTAAGAAGTTTCCAAGAAGTTTTTTCAATTATTCATACCTCTTAAATAATTTCCTTACTCCTTCACAATTATTTATTTAAACATTCTCGTACCGGCAATTACAACATAACTATGGGTAACTGATACGAAATTCATATTTCTTATTATAATTATTAGAATCCAAACCCTATAGCGGTTGGTTATGGTTGTAATTGGTTATTATATGGCGTACAATTAGATTAATATTGACAGATACAAACCATAAACACTATACATAAAATAACACTAAATTGTTAGTAATATAAACAAATTAACACAGGTATTGGAAAGAAAAAAATGAAAAAACTTCTTTCAACAAAAGAGATCGCTCAGTATCTGAGTATAAATGAAAAAATGGTTTATACGCTTATTGCCGAAAAGGGACTTCCGGCAACAAAAATTACAGGGAAATGGGTTTTTCCCATCCACCTTGTCGAACAGTGGATTGAAACTAATACTGACAATTATCCGGAGCCTGCGGCTCAACTCCCACCATACCATGGTCTATTGATTATAACGGGAAGCAATGACCCTCTACTTGATAAGACGATTTCGTTATTTAATAACCTTTATCCTGAACATGTTGCAGTTTTTGGAAACATGGGGAGTATGGGTGGTCTGCGGGCTTTAAGACAAAATCTATGCCATATGGCATCAAGTCACCTCCTCGCTGATAACGAAAAAGAATATAATTTTGATTTTGCAAAAAAAGAATTTGACAAAATGCCTGCAATAGTAAACTTCTGCCGGCGTGAACAGGGCATACTGATACAAAAAGAAAATCCCAAAGGGATCAAATCTGTGGCAGATCTTGCAGGTGAAAGCATAACAATATCAAATCGCCCTCTCGGGACAGGTACCAGGCTCCTTTTTGACAGGGAGCTTGAAAAAGCAGGACTTGAAGGAGATAAAATTAACGGTTATAGGTCTGAATTCAGTAGACATCTTGACGCAGGTCTCGAAATTCTTTCCGGAAGATCAGATGCCGCACCCGGTATAAGGGCTATTGCGGGTATTCTGGATCTTGATTTTATTCCTCTCCGGTGGGAAAGGTTTGATCTTTTAATCCCGAAAGATCGCTTTTTTGATAAAGGTGTACAGCTTTTTCTCGGGGTTCTCCATGAAGAACCGTTCAGGATTCTTTTTAAAGAAAACTTCGGATACGATCTTAAATCATCAGGTAAAGTAGTCTACCCTGGAAACGATAACTAACCACGCATCGGCCACCATTGAATTATTCTGCTGTCACTATGGTTCTTTCCGGCTGCCCGTAAAAAAATTTTGGAGGAAGCGATGAAACAACTGAAACCTGCTATTATTTATTTCTTATTCACAATTTGCATTCTTGCAAACCAGACTTTTGCTGCTGAAAAAATTCTCACAATGTCAACAACTACAAGTACTCAGGCATCAGGGCTGCTTGATGTTCTTCTTCCTGAGCTGGAAAAAGACACGGGGATAAAAGTCAAGGTTATTGCCAAAGGAACAGGAGCAGCAATCCGTGACGGTATTGACGGAAATGTTGATGTCATTTTTGTACATGCAAAATCAAGAGAAGAAAAATTCATAAAAGACGGCTTTGGAACAAAGCGTTATGCTGTCATGCATAATGATTTTGTAATCCTGGGCCCTGAAAATGATCCTGCTGGTATTAAGGGAAGCAACGATGCTGCAAAAGCAATGTCCAAAATTTCAAAAGCAAAAGCTAAATTTGCATCAAGAGGTGATGACAGTGGGACCCATACAAAAGAACAGACTCTATGGAAAAATTCAGGAGTTTCACTGGAAAATATAACAACAACAATTGTTAAAAAGGCTAAAAAAAGAGAAATAAGCTACATTAAACCCAAAGGGGATTGGTATTTATCTCTTGGACAGGGCATGGGTAAGGTAATTACTTTCTCCGATGAAAAACAGGCATATGTCCTGTCTGACCGAGGCACATTTCTTAAATACAAATACGGAATAAAACAGGCAATTGACCTTATAGTATTATGCGAAGGTGATCCTCAATTAAATAACCCATATGGAGTTATTCCTGTAAACCCGAAAAAACATCCTCATGTAAAACATACTCTGGCAAAACAATTTGCAGAATGGATTACTTCTGCTAAAGGACAATTAATTATTACAAATTACAGACTTCTTGGGAAACAGCTGTTCTTTGCTGATGCGATCAATTAATACATTATGAGTACTTAATAAGCTAAGGTCTTATGGATTTTCTAATAGACAGTTTTATGTCGGCAATTTTACTGGCATTTTCTCTTGACAGGGAACTTATTTCTATTGTTGCAGTCTCCCTGAAAGTAAGCTCTTCATCTACTCTAATTGCTAGTCTGACAGGTATACCCATTGGTTTTCTGATTGCTTCCGAATCATTCAGAGGCAAACAGATGCTTATAACATGTCTTAATACGCTGCTCGCTCTTCCAACAGTCGTTATAGGTCTGTTTGTGTATGCTCTTATCTCAAGACGCGGGATATTCGGTCCTTTTGATCTTTTATACACACAAAAAGCAATAATTATAGGTCAGGCATTATTAATAATCCCTGTTGTGACAACATTTACAATTGCAGCTATAAGTAGAATCGACAACCGTTACAGGCAGACGGCAATGACCCTTGGAGCAAATCGTATTCAAACTGCATTTGTTATCATAAGAGAAGCTCGATTCGGAATAGTTGCAGCAGTGATAGCCGCCTTCGGCAGGGTTATAGCAGAAGTTGGAATAAGCATGATGCTTGGCGGAAATGCTAAAGGCTTTACCAGAACCATGACTACAGCCATGGCCCTTGAATATGACAAAGGCGAGTTCACACTGGCCATTGCTCTCGGCATAGTCCTGCTTTCTCTAAGTTTTGGAATAAACCTTCTTTTTCATTTCTTTCAGGGGAGAACAGGTGACTGATGCTATACAAACTTGCTGATATCACAAAAAAATACGAGAATAAAACCGTATTAAATATAAATTCCCTGGATATTGAAAAAGGGCGTATTTACGGGCTTCTCGGTCCTAATGGTGCGGGCAAGACCACCCTTTTGAAAATACTTGGTTTCCTCGAAAAACCGGAATCAGGAGATATTTTTTACAATTCGGCTTTGGTCTCCTTATCCGAGGCATTTCTCCAACCGCTTAGAAAAAGCGTTGTCATGGTAAATCAACGTCCAATTCTTTTTACAACAACCGTTTATAAAAATCTGGAATTCGGCCTGAAAATCAGAAAAATACCAAAGCAAAAGAGAAAAAATATTATTGAAGAGGCTCTTGAAGTAGTTGGCATGACACATCTTTCTCAAGCTAAGGCCCATAAACTTTCAGGGGGCGAAACACAAAGGGTGGCTCTTGCCAGGGCAATTGCTCTCTCTCCGGAAGTAATATTATGCGACGAACCTACTTCCAGTATTGATCTTGAAAATCAGACGATAATTATTAATCTCTTAAAGCAGATAAACGAAAATAGAGGGATTAGTATTATTTTTACAACTCATGACAAACTCCAGGCTGCATCACTTGCACATAACACACTTTTCCTTGACCAGGGAAGGCTCTCCAGTGATTCTTACGAAAATCTTTTTTCAGGAAATATTACAAAAGAAGCCGGAGGGTTATCAGTATGCACAATACAAAACTCTGTACAAATCAAAACCGGTACAGATAAATCAGGAACCGTTCGTCTTCTCATCGACCCTGAAAAAATATATTTGGCAGGAGTTGAAGATAAAAAAAATAACGGGGAATCTATTATTACAGGAAAAATAGTTCATATAACTGCAGAAAACGGAAAAATTCGCATTATTATCAGATCGGGAATAAATATCGCAATCCTGATGCCCGAGGCATATTACAAAAGCCGACGCCCTATGATTGGTGAAGACGTTTCAATTATCATACCACCTGAATCAATAAGGATCCTCTAATAAACGTTGCTGCTTCAGTAAAAGTATGAACGCCGTAAAAATAAAATCAACATATATGCAGTCCAGCTATAACGGGATTTACGACGCCATCAAATTTTATTTCAGGAATATTCTCGGAACTCTTTCGGTTATGGTGGACACAACCTCATAATTTATCGTGTTAAGGGAAGAGGCAACTTCATCTGCGGTTATCGAAATATCACCCTGCTTTCCGAATATTACAACCTCATCTTCAAGGGCAGCATCAGGTATGTGACCAACATCAAGCATGGTAAGATCCATACAAACACGACCTATAACAGGAGCCTTTTTACCGCAGATAATCATCTGGCCTTTTGACGACAGGAGTCGATTATAGCCGTCTGCATATCCCACAGGTATTGTAGCAATATTCGTGGCCTTTTCTGTTTCATATGAAGCCCCGTAACTCACCTTAAAACCTTCAGGAACACTTTTTAAATGAACAATTTTTGATTTAAATTCCATTGCCGGTAAGAGTGAAATTCTATTTTTATTAACTTCATTTGATGGGTACAAACCATATAATGATATACCGGTTCTTACCATGTCAAGATGGGATTCGGGCATATCTATAACAGCAGCACTATTGGCTGCGTGCTTTACCGGAATTTCAATACCGGCCTTTGAAAGGGTGTCAATAAAATCAGAAAACAATTCCATCTGTTTTTTTGCATATTTCTTATCGTTACTATCTGCTGTGGCAAAGTGAGTAAATATGCCTTCAAGTTCTGCACCGGGCAATTTAAAAATAGACTCAACCTCTGTTACAGCCCCATGATCATCTGCATTTAAAGCATCTGTTTGCACAAGTTTATCTGATAATAAACCAAGCCTGCCCATTCCGGTGTCAACCTTGAGATGAATCTTTATTTTCTTTCCAATATTACCAGCTGCCTCTGAAAGCACATACGCATTATCAAAAGAGCAGACGGTTTGAGTCAAATCATACTTTACAATTTCTTCAGCATCACTCAATGGGGTATAACCAAGAATAAGAATGGGGGCATCGAATCCCGCCTCTCTAATTTTCTTACCTTCACATAATCTGGCAACTCCAAGTGAATCAGCCCCGTTTTCAAGGGCTGTCCCGGCAACTTCCAGAAGTCCGTGACCGTATGCGTTTGCTTTTACTACAGCCATCAACTCAGCATTTGGATTAGTAATCTTTCTCAGTTCTCTGACATTATGAGAAACGGCTTTTAAGTCAATTTCCGCCCATGTAAGGTATGAATTCAAAAGGATGCCTCCGGTGAGTTACGATGAACTTGCTTAATAAGAATTCTGATATCCTAATTTATTGAGTAATTTCCTGTGAGTCAAGAGAAAGGATCAATTCTGTCAGAAATCATAAAAGTATTAAAAACCGGATTCCCAGTATTCTTAATATCAATCTTAAGAGGAGATTATTAGAAAAACAGTGTTTTCTTGACTTTCCTTTCAAATAGAGTACTTGTCATAAATATGTTCCTTTTAACTTGGTCTACTATAGGAAAATTTTGACAAACGCCATAATATAGTCAACCAGTTAAATCAATTAAACTAATAAAACCGGATCTATCGGAACGTTATTTTGACAAATTCTGTAAATACGACAGGGAACTTAAAAAGTTTTACATACATTGACCATAATTTTAGTTACCCTTTCCTTGACAGAAAAATACCAAAATGATAAAAACCTTTTCAGTATAGATGATTCAGGCGCGTAGCTCAGGGGCTAGAGCGCTACCCCGACACGGTAGAAGTCGTTGGTTCAAATCCAATCGCGCCTACCAAAAAAATCAAGGAGTTGCAGGTTAATGCTGCAACTCCTTTTTGCTTCCTGATTTACCGGTTTCTTTAGGTGTGAATATACATTTACAATTGCTACATGGTTAAATTGTAAAATTAGCCGAACTTTTCTGAGCTGATTGGTTTATCACCTGATTTATAGATGACTCAATACCGAGAAGTTTTTCATCATAAGAATTAGTTCTGCAAATAGATTTATAGAGTATTGGTCAGACATGAGTTAATATGATTTATCAAACGACGCGTAACGCTTTCTAAACTGAGATAGAATTCTTTTTCGATAATTAATAAATCCTATTATGAAAGAACCAAGGTTCCTGACAGCCTTTTTAACAAATTTTTTTTAACAGGGTGGATAGGCTGGTTCTCTGTATTGTCCACTTTGTGCCGGTTTTCACGCCCCCAAACTAAAGTAGTCGTGAGGGACATCACAACCATCACGTTTAAAATTGTCATAGATAATTTTTGTAATATGTGACTCCAGGTTTTCCATCATTAATACCTTATGTGTTTTGGTTTTCCTACGAGTGTATAACGTTTAAACTCAGCGGTGCGGCTCTTCTGCATCTGCTGGAGTATTTTGTTGGTCGGAGTTATTGCCTGACGCAAGTAACCATATTCCCGTATCGTAGTTTGTCCAGTGAACATAATCTCCCATCATCCAAAGAACGTGATCATCTTTGCCGTTATATCCTCTTGGAACTACTGGGCGCACATTTATTTGTTTTGAAATACTTGTGATTGCCTTAGCAGACCAGCTCTTACCTTGATCACCAGTTACCCATTTATAAATTTCAAACATTTGACCAATTTGTTGGGAAATATACACAACAGAAGGGTCTGAATGATTAATCGTGATTCCACCAGAATAATATGTTTCTCTTTCGCTCTTAAACATTGGTGTTCGTGGGAACCACTTTCCCCCTTTTGTAATCTCAGTATCAAACCACGCATCTCCTTTCCAGTATGCGTAGTGGTATCGATGATCCGTTTCTTTTGGAAATCGAGTGTAGGTTATAACCGGATTCCCACTATTGTTTATGGCAATGTCCCATACCCACACCCGAATCTTATTGGCTTTACCGTCATAGACAATATCACTTTGACTAAGTTGTATCGGTATATCATTCATGGTTCCTACACGCATACCGTTTGCCCTAAAGAATTCTCCTTTCTTGTACTTTACATAATATATTGAATTTTCAGCTTCATTGCGAGGGTGACCGTCAGTGAAAGTGAAGAGTATCTCGGATTTTCCGTCTGATACAACCTTTAAATAAGGCCTTATACTTCGATCTTCACGCCCCTTGTCCTGAAATAGGATTTGTGGAGGAGTCCATATTATTCCGTCAGTGGACATCGAAAATGTGGGCTTCCAGCTTTCACCTCGGAAGAACACGTAAAAACGACCCTCTTGATCTAGGTAGACAGGATGGCTATAAGTGATGGATGGGGCATTTACTACTGTTATTTCATTGGCCCATTGACTTATGTCCTCTGGCCTCAATGTTGTGCTACTAAACAGCCCGGTTTTATTGTGGCGAGCGTAAAAAACCATAATACGATTGTCAGGAAGAACAAGGAAGGAGTTGTTGTTGTGATCATTAACATCCCATTTCTCCTTAAGAGTAACTATTTCTATGGAGCCATTATCATGATCATATGCTCCGATCTGCAATTTGCCATCTTTAGTCATCCACCCCGCATAGGTCCGGTTTCGCTGACCTGAGATGTAAACTGCCCGTGGATCCTGAAACCAACACCAAGCAGCATCATTCGTGAATTCCTGTTTAAAGTTTGCAACGTCTCCGGAAGCTGATTTTGATTTATATCTAGAAAAAATAAGAGCGCCAGGCTCGCATAAGGAGACATTTCTTATCATTGATGTGAGGAACCGCCCTTGAATTTTACAAAACATATAGTATACCACTTTTCTCTATGGGTATTGTTATTGTCTACATCACCGTCATTTTGATGAAGTATTTTGAGGAGCCGAGCACTTCAAAGTGGGAACCAAGTTCGGCCTCCCAACGTCTCGCAATTGCGAGCTCTTGCTCCCTAAAAGCATCATCGAGGAGTATGACACAACCCTTTTTTAACCGAGTGTTCATGATAGGGACCAAGCCATATCTTCCTCCCTTAATGCCACCGGGAGGACCATCACAGATAACCAGGGAAAAACTTTCAGGCATCGATTCCAAAGGAACTTCATACCAACAAAAATCACCATAATCTTTGAGGGACTTTGTGCACATGACTACGGAATTAAGCTTGTACCTATCTATATATCTTTGCACTTTCGTAGCCCACTCAGGTTTGTGTTCAAGTACCCAAAGGCTTTGGCCTCGGTTATTTGCGATAACCCCAATTAGGATTGTTGACAACCCAGACCCGCATTCCAATATTGATCCGGATAAGGTCAGCGCTTGATTAATGCAACTGGCAAGATATTCATCCAGAGCAACCCAACTTTCGTTTCCCCAACCATAAATCAAATCATTGAGTACGGAATTTTCAGGATACGTACAACTCTCAGGATCTTTCAAGAATTGTTTCATGGCTCGCCAGAAAATGAACTTACGGTATGCAGCACGAAGGGGACGACGCATTCGGGAGGGCAACATTAATTTCAAAAGATTCCGTAGTAGATTCATTGTGATTCTCTCAACAGCATAAAGATCAAGCTCACCTGCCACCTCGGAGCATAGCGAAATAGCAACCATGCGAAGCGTTTTGTTAAGTTTTTGGTTGTTTTTTACAAATTTATAGGCAACATTAATTGAGTAAATAGTTATGGCACGAATAACATTAGAAAAACTAAAGGGATTTTTTATAAAATCAAACTCCACAGTCCCTTGTTCTTCACTAATATGGTGTTGTTCTTTTATACTTTTCCAATTTTTTATTCTTGTAGGCATATCTTGGAGAAGATCGATTTCCCTTTGACCACCTTTCATCCAGTCGTAAGGATTAATACATGATATTTTATCAACTATCGCCACTTTGCCTTTAATGTCCGGCTTTAATGAATCCAAGTACCACCAATCAATACCCCATCCAACGAGTACAGGATCATATACTTTCATAAAAGCATCCAGTTTGTCCTTCCTAAATAGTGGACATGTAACTTCAACAAAATTTGTATATCTCATGGAAGTAAATGGATTTACCTGGGTAATTGGATGGCTTATTTTTCCTCTTCGGTCAAAGGCAGGCTGAAGCAACCATAAGTCATATTGATCTCTAATATCAAATAAACGACTAATGCCAGAACCATCAATTATAATATCATCATCCATTACAAGGATTGCATGATAATGATTCAAGATATTTTCCCAGTGTTGATAAGCGTAATGTAAAGCAGGGAATTTCCCACCCTTTTTAGCCATGAAGAAATCACTATGATCTTCATAGTTATTCTTCTTATCGCCATAGTAGCTCACCCATAAGTCGAAGTTTCGATATCCTTTTAACCAATAATGTAAATTGGCATTGTCTCCCGCTGAAGTGAAAACCAGGTACCTGGAGTTGGGGCTATCAATGTTGCCACTTAATGAAATGGTCATGTTTTTCCCACTATCTGTTTTAACTCAGTTTTCAGCATGAACAGTCGGATAATCTGGGATCGTTACCAGCTCCAAGTCCCCTAAGAACCGTGCATGCGAGTTTCCCAAATAACGATAACAGGATAAAAGATAAAAGCTCAAGATAAACATAACATATATAATTCTTTGCATCTTCTTGTATTTTGGTTTGCCGTGTTTTATCCTGTTTTTTAGCCATATCAACCGACACGGTAGAAATCGTTGGTTCAAATCCAATCGCGCCTACCAAAAAAATCAAGGAGTTGCAGTTTAATGCTGCGACTCCTTTTTGCTTTCTGTTACCATTTTGTTACCACTTGTTTCAAAAATCATGTTTTCATACCGGCAGGCAGCTTCCTGATTTATCGGTTTCATAAGGTGTGAGTATACATTTAAAGTTACAGTGGGATTGGCATGCCCAAGCTGAGTTTGGATGTATTTAAGGTTTTCACCCTTTTATATCATGAGACTGACTTTTGTTATGCCTCATGATATGAAATCTTATTATTGGCAACTCCGCTTTTTTTAAATCTGGATCGAATTATTTTCTAACAAGATTATTATGATTTATCAGATTGACTTTTATACATATATTATCCTTTTTTCGCGCGTTCTTAAGATTGTGGCTTTAGCTTCATCACAGCCACCCATGAGGAAGATTCCTGAGGCCATTTAACGTTCGGTATCCAATGGTATAGAGTCTCCTCTTTTGTAATATCTACCAGACCGACCAGATTATAGTACTGGGTTTGATATTTTTTGAGCCATTCAAAGACAAGCCTGCTTGAATCTGTACGTCTCAACCATGACATGTACACGTTCACCACAACCAGGACCTCAGGCCGATTAGACTCTATCTCTTGTATCATCTCCTGCTGCATCCGTTCGGCAAAATCATGGTTTTCCATCATCGCATACATATAAATATACCCACTGGCAGATCGCCGATCTGAGTAAAAATATATCTGAGGCTCAGATCCGATAACAGCGATCCTATCCTCTTTTCGGGTTAAAGCCCGTATCATCCGGCTGATTTCTATGGATTCGGGAAATGGATTGTCTCCGTATGTGGCTCGACATGCCTGCATCGGTGTCATTTTGAACAAAAAATTCCGCTGCTGGAAAAGCGAAACTACAAGACATATGATCAGCAATAACACGGGCAAGTGATATCCGGCAATACGAGTTCGGGTTTTTCCGAGCATATTTGCCATAGCGCTAACCCCAATACCAGCAAGCAGAGCAGCCGCTGGCAATAGCAACACAAAGTAGTGGTTACGAAAATAAAATCCAGGACAAATTGCTATAAAAGAAAAGATCGAAAATAGGTAAATAAAAACAAAATTTGACCTCAGCTTCTTATCCCAAAAAAGGGGGATCAGACCAAAACCTGCAAGCATCCATATCAGTGGGCCGGCTCTGCTAATATGCAACACCTGGCTTGTGAAAATTTTCCAGGCCTGATACATGGTGACTTGTGAAGTATAGTCCATTGCATATTCAATAGTCCAGAACCAGAACTTGTCGAACACGCCCGCCAACCCAAGAATGATGCAGGTGATGCCGTATGGAATAACTGCTCCTGCAGAAAATGAAACACATTGCACTGTCTGGTGTCGTAAGTTCAACGAGCGTCCTTGCAGTTGCTTCGCCAGGAGATATAATCCGCCAAAGGCAATAAATGCCACGCCGTGCTGCTTCATCAAAAATCCTGAACCCAACAAAAGGCCGCTGAAAAACAGGACCCACGAGTTATTATCGTCTGTCCCTTTCAACAAAAGGAATACGCCGCCCACTGCCGGCAGAATAACAAAATGTTCCGCATTGGCAAACACACCCTGCACCGACTGGCTCACAGACAAAAGAGCGAAACACGCAGCAGAAGCGAGGCCCGTCACCGAATCTCCCACATGTCTTGCCACGAAAAATATGAGTACAATCGTGGCCGCATTTATAAAAAGCAGGCATAGATGGATCGCTATGTGTGTCTGTCCGAATATTGCAAGGATGCAGGCATATGCGGCATATATCCCTGGCAACTTCATACTGTACATTTGTTCGTAGGGGGGAATTCCTTGAAGAATCAGTTGCCCTGCATAGGCGTATTCGCCTTCGTCCCTTTCCAGGGGAATTTCCAGCAGACGCCAGCGAATGCCGGCTGCCAATAAAACAATAAGTAGTAAGACCCACCAGACCAGACGTTTTCTCAGGATTTTACCGGTTTTTTCCATAATTATTTCTCAGGTCCCGTTTCTGATATCTTATGTAATGGCCTTTTAAGCTTTTTCTGATTTACCAGATCCGTTCCCATATAATCCTGGATAATTTCAGTATTCGGATTCCTTACCCTATCTGTCATCCTATAAAATTTATAACAATAATTTGCAGTTGAAAAAAATGCCTCGTCACTTAACATCTCATAATCTGTATCAAAGTACTGGTTAAAAATAACTCGAAATGAATTTACTGGTGTAATTTTATCGTATAATTGGGAAGGTTGTTGTCTCTTCGGCAAATAGTATGCATTTAAGATGGTGAGGTTTTCCTTCATATAAGTATTGTCAGGCTCTTCCCACTTTGTCATTGATCTCGGCCCGTGGTCGCCAAAAAGCAAGATAATTGGCGGATTCTCCGATCGGGACAGGATAGACTCAATCACCTCGGTCACCCGCTTGTTCGTGTAAACAAGTTGATCCACATAGGCTTTTTTGTATTGCTCTCTGCTTAAACGGCCTTTCCGTATCAGCCAATCTCCATCGTGATGATCAAATTTCGAATTAGGGTCACGTTTTTCACCTTTTGGACCAAAAACAAAGGGCGGATGCGGGATAACCAGATGGGCAAAAACAAATACCGGAGACGGTTGTGAGCATAAGTCCGGCAGATGATCAAGCGTATGGTTTATTCTTTCCCTGTGTAAGTCAAACAGATTGGTTGTCCGAAACAAATATAGTAAAACGGGAACTGGTGTAGTGTTGAGCAACTCGCTTTGAAAGCCATCCAATGTCCATGCCCACTCTGGTTTGATATATATATCAGCGTTTCTTATTTCCGTCTCTTCGATAGCGGAAGAAAATGAGGCGATTTTATAACCCCTTTGTTTTAAAAAATTGAAAACCCTGCTCCGACGAATCAACCCCCACAAAGGCTGCTTGGTATTTGATTCAAGGGGCAGATATTTTCCAACCAGATCATTGAGGTACCTCATATTCAGACACGAACTGACCGTTAAGGAAGTTTGGCAATAATTGGACATGGATTGATTGGCGACAAAAAAACCTTTATCCTCCAGAAAGTTCAGGAATTCGGTGTTATTATAATTATAAAGCTCTCTGAGCACATCTTCTCTGGCGTATGCATCTAGAATAATAAAGAAAATATTTGGAAGTGGTTGCGGAGATTCCGTCTTTTCTTCCCCTTTGTCTGCCCCACCTCGAACCATCTGAGAAGCGTGCTCTTTTTTGAACTGATATGTTCCAAACTGGTATGCTCCGACCTGTATAAGGGAAATGCCCACCAAAACAGATGCGACAATATTTAAAAAGTAAGTGACGAGCTTAAGATCTCTTTTTATTTTAATCGTCAGCCAGGTGCCCGCGAAAAAAATCAATCCCCAAAGAGCGGAAACAATGACAAGGTAACGGCTGAAATGGCCGTATGAAAAAAAGAGCAAAAGGAACAAGGAGACGATAACACAGGCCTTGTGTACATCCTTTAAAAAAAAATTCAATATCAGCAGAAAAAGGAGTGAAAAGCCAATCACTATGGATAAAGGGATAATAAGCGCACCTGGTGCAATCTGGCCGATGTTATGTGTAAACAAAAAAAGGGCTGGATATATTCCAAATAAAAACAAATGGATGACAGGGTATTTTTTCATATTTCAGGTTCTTCACTTTTCATAAGATATAATTTTCTTAGGGTATCTTTAATCTCGGCACTGTCTTGACAGGACAGGATATATTCCAATTTATTTTATACGATCAAGAATGTGCTCTGCCCCGACTTGTGATGACCGGCCAAAAACATAAACATACTTTTCACGAAGCAAGGAGATTCGCTCTCCATACTTTTCTTTTTCTAATATTAGAGTTTCAATTCTTTCCGGAACTGATTCCATCTTTTCAGGAGACACAATAACTCCAAGTTCAGACCGCAGGAAAAGTTCTACAGGTTTAATTCCAAGTTCCCGGTAATTCTCGTTTCTTATTTTGAGCGGCACATCGAGAAACAAAACCGGCCTTTCCGTCCCAAATGCATATTCAAGAGCGACTCCGGAACAATCACATATCAATACATCTGATTTCAGAAGAGCGTCATCGGTTGTAACAGAACTTTCTATTGTCAGGGCTTTATTATCCCCATACTTTTCTTTGATTGCATCAAGCAGTTCCGGTGTCCGTTTAACTGTTTCCGGATGAGGCCTTATAATGACGTTAAAATCTCTATCAAGAAGCATTGCAACAAGTAATTCGCCAAAAGATTCGAGGATATTTCCCTTTCCCCATGACGGAGCTATAAGCACAGTGACCTTGTATTTCTCAGAAGAAGGAGTCCTAAGATATTTTTTGCATTTGTCATATATTCTTTCAAGTCGATAATATCCTCCCGTAACTAACTGTTTTTGTGGAAGTCCCTTCATTTCTTCGTATTTACGCAGTTCTTCCATATGATGGTCACCCACACATAAAATTGAATCATAGTGGTTAAAGGCATCGGGGAGATACATCATATGGGTACTCACCATTGAATGGAAAACATAAACATAATGAACCGGATTAACTGAACGCTTCAGGTGAAACTGGTTGAAATCCGTCAATGTCATGACAAAGACCCGGCATTTGATAAAAGCCATTAAAAAAGCAAGGAGACTTTTAATATAAAACGTTTTTATTCTTGGATTATCTGTCTTAAGTATGGAATCATTGGGGTCTGATGTAATATAACAGATTGTATGTTTTCTCTTATTTGTGAGCTCCTCGATAATTCCCTCAAAATTCGGATAATACCCCGCATGTTCAGCATAGAATACAATTTTCTTGTCTTCGTCCAAAGTCTTTTTTGTGAACCTGCGATAATGGGAAAGTTCGCTGAAAAAATTTTTCATATTATTCTCTCAAGTATTTTTCTCAGCTGTGATTTTGTTATTTTCCTTGGATTGTTTTTTACTCTCTGAGGGTTAAAGCCGTTCTCCACTATAATATCAAGTTCTTTTTTTGAAATTCCAAGATTAATAAGACTGGTTTCAAGCCCGATTTCTTTCATTATTTTAATGATTTTATGTTTTGCACCTGAAGCTGTGGTACACCCGATAATTTCAACCAGTTCTTTCATCCTTTCCTTCACAAATAAAACGCCACGTGCATCCTTAACAGAACCGGCATCCACATTATTGTTGAATTGAATAAAATGCGGCAGAGTTAAAGCCACGGCATGGCCATGGGGTATCTTGAAATATGATGTAAAGGGATAAGAAACAGAATGGGCTGCGGTTGTCTTTGCTACATTTATCGCCCTGCCAGCAAGATTTGCTGCCTCGAGCATTTTTCCCCTGGAATTGTCGTCGGGGTCATTTACAGCTTTTTCTATTGATGATATTGCAAGGGTTATGGCCTCCTTACTTAACTTTCTTGATTCATCTGTTGAGTTTACTGACCAGAATGATTCAATACCCTGACAAAGAGCATCCATGCCGGTAGAAGCCGTAATCACTGGGGAAAGACCATTTGTAAAAACATGATCAAGAATCGCATAATCCGACAGTACAGCTTCTCCTTCAAGGGAATATTTTGTTTTGCCTATATATATTACGGAAAAACGGGTTGACTCGCTCCCGGTACCGGCTGTTGTAGGGATTGTTACTGACGGTATCTTTTTATCATTTAATTTTTTTATTCCCTTAACATAATCTTCGGCATTCCCTTTATTGCAGGCAAGAACAGATATTGCTTTTGCAGTATCAATGACACTTCCCCCGCCAATTGCCAGTATAAAATCACAATTTTCTTTTTTAAGCTTTCCAACACCTTTTTCAATATCCCCAAGCCTCGGGTTTACTTTAAAATCATAGAATCGGCAATATTCAAAGCCCTTAATTATTTTACTCAGGTGTTCCTCTGCCCCTGATTCGGAATAGGATTTTTTTCCTGTTACAAGTAGAATCCTGCCTGGCAGATATTCTCTTAAAATTTCGGTAAGTTTATTTATGGAACCTGGGCCTTTTATAATCTTCTGTTCCATTTCATTTTTCCTGTAAAAAACGCATAAATGCCTTTTTATTATCCAAAGGGCTGGTTGTCGGACGCCCTAAGCCTTCCCGGTTCCCTTTATTTACTCGAATTTCAAGGAAATGCGGGCCGGGAATAGCCTTTATTTTTTTCAGATAAGCACGGATCTCATACTTTTCTTCCTTTCTGGATACGCTTCTATATCTGCACGCTTCGGCAATCTGAATAAAGTCAATTCCATGTCCCACTGTGGGCTGGCCACCAACAGAATCATGTGCTCCATTATTAAGAACAATATGGAAAAAATTTTCACTTCCGGACATCCCGTTTATAGCCATAGAACCCATATGCATTATCACTGAGCCGTCACCGTCAAGGCAAAACACTTTCCTGCCAGGCTTATTGAGGGCTATTCCAAGAGCTACCTGGGAAGTATGTCCCATCCCCCCCACAATGAGAAAATCCTTTTCATGACCATGCCCAAGAGCTTCCCTGTATTCGAAAACTTCCCTGGATGCCATGCCGGTAGTTGAAACAACAATATCATCAGGGCCAAGAGAATCTATTACCAGCTTTACAGCATCTTCCCTCACAAGATCATATGAGGTGGCCGGTGTCCCATTCATTTTATATGATTCAAAAGACCCTTTTTTTACAACAAGAGCAAACGGAGAATTTTCTTTCTCCATATATTCATAGGCGGTATTTACAGAGTGTTTTACATTTTCCTCACTACCATCAATTATTTCAAAGGGGATCTCCATGGATTCAAGCATTCCAAGGAGCACCTTTCCTTGTTTTTTATGCTGGGGCTCATCCTTTTTCCCAGGCTCTCCCCTCCACCCGATAACAAGGAGAACAGGAATGGAAAATACATCCTGGTCCATGATGGAAAGAAGTGGATTTATGGCATTACCAATGCCTGAATTCTGCATATAGACAACAGGAATGCATCCAGAAGTAAGGTAATGCCCTGCCGCCATGCCCACTGCGCTTCCTTCATTTGCGCAAATAAAATGATTGTCCTCTGTTACATAAGCAGTGATAACTGAACAGAGATGCTTTAAAGATGAATCAGGAACACCTGTAAAAAATCCGGTTCCCTTTTCTAACAAGAGATTAAAAAAAAATTCAGGCGACAACATTTTGCTACCTCGTTCCAGGAATAAGATCCAGGATTTCATTGATTGACAGACATGAGTCCGCACATTCAAATGCTCTGCCATGGGTCAGTATGGATTTTGCCGTATTCATCATCGCCGGATAAGCTGACCGTAGAAGATGATTTGCATATATAATCACATTTACTTGTGCTTCACACAACTTGTCTTCATATGTAGCATGATAACTTGAGGGGACAACAACAATCGGGACCTGCTTTTCCAGTTTTCTGAAATGCCCGCAAAATTCAAAAATCTCATCAGGTTTCTTTTGCCTGCTATGTATCATGATGGCATCTGCACCAGCATCAATATAAGCTTTGGTACGTTCCAGAGCATCATCCATTCCTTTTTCAAGTATGAGGCTCTCAACTCTTGCTATAATCATGAAATCGTCTGTGATCTGAGCGTTCTTCCCTGTCTGTATTTTATAATAGAAATTTTCAATGGTATCCTGCTGCTGTAACACGGCATTGCCGAACAATGAATTTTTCTTCAGGCCGATTTTATCCTCGATAATAACCGCAGAGACTCCTAATCGTTCAAGGGTCTTTACTGTAAAGGAAAAATGCTCCGGCCGTCCTCCGGTATCCGCATCAAAAATCAGGGGTTTGGTTGTTACTTCAAAAATATCGTTGATTGTGGTCATACGTGATGTCAGGTCCACCGCCTCTATATCGGGTTTCCCCCGTGCAGTGGAATCCATGAGACTGCTTGACCACATGGCGTCAAATTCTCTGAGTTGATTGTCTTTCTCCACTATGACATTTTCAACGATCAACCCACAGAGTCCGTTATGGACTTCGAGAACCCTTACAATAGGTTTGGCTGCAATAAGTCGTTTAAGTCGTTTAAGACGAATATCTGGAGTTGTCCCTATCTGTTTCAAATCCTGGTGCAGCTTGGAAGATGAGATACCCGGTGTGTAGCCTATTTCAACCAGTTCCCCTCCCCATTCATTTAGGGTATCGATCACATCCTGCCGTGTTTTGGCTTGAACACCTGTTTTCCAGTCATCCCCATGGACCACAACATCCGGCCTGTATTTTCTTAAATTTTTTACATAATCAAGGGTTTCCTGGGGCACAACCTCTTTAACACCTGCGATGTTTTCAATGACAATTTTCCTTTGGTCATATGAAAGATAGGGAAGCCTCTTATAACTTGCAATAGCAGCATCAGTAAGGAGTCCTATGGTAACATCTCCAAGGGCAGCACCTTTTTTTATTACGTTAATATGACCTGGATGAACAAGATCTGCACTCATCCCAATATATACTTTTTTCATTTTTACCCTCTTATTTTTCCATTCGTTTGTTAACAGCCCATTGTTCGATGACCTGGCATAGATTTGTAGTTGTCCAGTATAAAAGAAGGCCAGCCGCAAACTGGTAAAACAGCACCATCATGGTAACGGGAAGAATATAGACTCCCATATTCCCCTTTGATTTCTTTTTTCCCGGTATTTTGTCTTTGCTCTTATTCATCATTGAAGCCTGCACAATTTGTACTGTGCACATTATAAGAGGAAGGAAATTAAACCACTCGCCCACAAGTGGAAGTGTGATACCAAAAGAAAAAAGACGTTCAGGCTCTGAAAGATCATTAATCCATAAAAACCCTGCGCCGCTGATTTGATAGTACTGACAGATAATCTGGTAAAGTGCTACGAAAACCGGAATCTGGACAAGAAGCCCAAGGCATCCTTTATAAGATGCAAAAGGACTAAAATTATGTTCCTTATATAACTTCATGGTTTCCTGGTAAGCTTTTTCACCATCTGAATATTTTCCATTTATGGCATCAATCAGGGGTGCTAATTCAGCCTGCTTTTCCTTAAAGATTCTTTGTTTTTTTATACTATATCGGGAAACAGGAAAAATAAACACCCGCATTAAAACAGACAGGAGAACAATAGCAAGGCCCCAGCTGTTGCTAATGGAGTGGAGCCAGCCAAGCAGGGACATCAAAACAAGACATACGGGCCGAAGCCAGCTCCACAAATTACTGAAAAGTATTCCATCCAGTCCGTAGTTTGTTTTTTCAAGAACCTGCCTGCTTTTTGGTCCGGCAAAAACAGTATATGAAAAATCAACAGATTGTCCGGGCTTGACTGAAAAGGGCTTATGAAACAGATGCAATGCAGGCAAACGATTTTCCTGTACCTGGCTTTCACAGGCTTGTTCGATTGTTCCTGAAACAAAAGTACTTCCGGTTGCTGGTCTGGGAATCAGGCAGAACAAATCATAACGACTGTGAATGCCTGCCCACTCAATTTTTAAGTCATTTCCCGGAAAAACAATCGAATTTTTCGTGACCTCAAGCTGCAAATTGTTTATATCTTTATTTGTTTTATATACGACCCGTTCCTGCACTGAAACCAAACTTTGATTATCTACAGGGAAAACACCTGAATGCAACCCGATTGCAAAACCATGTCGTCCATTATCGAAAATAAGCTCTGAACCTGATTTATTAAGAAAAGACAGGATAAATTCGAATTTATATCCATTGACAGGAATGCGGTATGTTTTTCTGACGCTGAATCCGGTCTTACTTTTCGGAGAATCGAAGCTGACTATATAAAAATTTTTATCCTGAGATTGGACAACATTATATAGAACATGATGGTCATCGTGTTCTATACCCTTAACAAATAGTTTTATGCCAAGAAAATCACCATCCCAGGAACTGTTCTTTGGTTCATGGGGTATTGTGTATAAATTTGACACACCTGCTGAAGCCGGATCTTGACGGATTGCCCAGTTTATAATCCTGCCGCCTGCAGATGAGAAACTAATCTCTAATAATTCGGTTTTCACTGAAACATACTGTTTCCGGCCATTATTTTGCTGACTTTGCAAAAAAGTGCCTAAATCAGTTGAAGATAAACATACAATAGGAAACAGCCATAGTAGAACAGCCATTATGATGGCATTGTGAAAACCCTCCAAAAACTTTTTAATATGATCATATACTTTCAGCTTCGAGCTCCAGTCATTGAGCTAGATAGCGCTATGACTATTTATCGTCTGATACGGAAGAAGAGTCTGAAGTTTCTTTACCAACCATGCGAAACCAGAAACTCTTAATCCTCCTCCAGGACATTTTAACAGCCATTGCACTTCCAACCACAACCCCAATAACAACCTGTAAAATCATACTGCCAGTACCGGGGTCAATATATGCATAAGCATTCTGCGCCGCTAACAAAATAGCTGCAGAAACTGATATGATAATTGATGAAGAGTAACGAAATCTCTGAAACATTTGCTATCTCCTTATTATTGGCACCGTTTTATTATTAAATGCCATATTTTAAATCATCTTTTCTCATAATGAAAAGTTCACCGATGGCGGGAACAACCTAATATCAGTAGTAAATGGCGAAAAACACTTCATGAAAGTAAGACATATCCCAAAATACCGCTATTTTCAACTATCCTCGTAAAAACAACAGGTTCTGGGCTGGTTTTATTATCCATTTTAAAATTAATCCGTCTATCTGTCAAAACGTAGCATAGTCCCGAGTTTTTTCAAGATTTCTAACATAACTGTCTCAGGTATTTTGTCATAGAATTCAGTATCCCTTATTTTCCAATCAAGGTTTTTAACCTGATCGGATAAAATAGCACCAGTTGCTTTTAGTCAATCAGAGCAATGACAATTCTTTCCTTATCAATTGAAAAATCAACTAATCCATCTTGTTTTAACTTCGATTTCGATGCAAATGATTTGGGAATACGTAATGCGAGACTTTTCCTCCATTTTTTGATTTTATTTTGCATATTGCGACTCCATCTTTAATATAATATTTCTGAAAAAGTATCTACAATGGAGATAAATCGTGTAAAATTAAAGTTTTCAGCAATAAATTTGAATACAAATAAAAATGAACGCGGCAAATCACCACAAATTGCAATCAGATTACTTTTTCAGGAGACCCTAATTAGTACCTGTCCGAATATCTCTTGCTTTAGTTTGTTTCTGATACATATCACACTGACACGTTAGAAGTCGTTGGTTCAAATCCAATCGCACCTACCATAACTAATAAAAAAAATAGGGACGGCCCTATTTTTTTTATATGGCTGCAAATATTTCAGTTTTTTATTTCATAGATCTGGCTATACGCGCAGTAGTACTTTCCGCCAGAATATCAACTACAGACGGGCCATCAATGCTGATAGCCTCCTTCAGTGCGTCACTGAGTTCCGCTGGGTCTTCAACACGCCGGCCCGGAATCCCAAAAGCATTGGCAAGCTTTGCATAATCAAGGGTCGGGTCTGTGAGCTGCATACCCATGAATTTGCTCTTTTGTACCGGTTTTTCGATGGCATTAAGATAGTTGATCATGTTTATCTTAACAATTTCATAAGAGGCATTTCCGATTATGACAAAAGTAACCGGAATATTGTAATGGGCAGCCGTCCACAGAGCCTGTATGGTAAACATGGCTTCTCCGTCTCCAATTACTGCTACGACAGGACGGTCAGGCTGTGCTATTTTGATTCCAAGAGCACCCGGAAGCCCCCATCCTAAAGAGCCTCCACGAAGGCCGAACATGGTACCTTCTTCCGGAAAGTCAATAAAAGTATTAAGAGCAATGGAAGCGGTAACTGCAACATCAATTAATATTGTTTCCGGGGGCAGGCAATCACGAAGTTCGGACATAATCCTTCCTTCGGTTATCGGGACATTATCCCAGCCTGTTTTGAAAATTGCCTCGGCCGCCTCTTTCAGGATTTTTCTTTCCTTTTCAATATCCTTGTTCCTATCTTCAACTTTCTGCTTAAAACCTGTCTGCATATTGTCATTAATCGACGTTGTAAGATCTTTCATACCTTCCCGTGGATCAGCTACAATTCCCAGCTCCACCGGATATATCTTCCCGATCTCCCATGATTTACTATCCAAATGGATTAGCTGGGTATCCTTCGAAATATATCGGGGTGTATTGTTCATAAATACCGGAAATACGCTTGTTCCTATTGCAAATAATACATCTACATTACCAAGAGCTGCAGATATGGTTTCAGGATCAAGAAGATTCAGGGTACCAAGGTATTGGGGATGTGTTGTCGGGAAATTCACTTCAGATCTCATAGGCGAGGCATACACTCTTGCACCAAGAACTTCAGCAAGCTTCACAGCCTCAGACATAGCCCTTGATTGAGCAACACCATCACCTACAACCATAACAGGACGATCAGCTTTTGATAAAAGATCTGTAGCCTTAACTACAGCTTCATTATCAGGACGTGTCCTGAAATGGATTTTATTTGCCGGGTCTAAATCAAAATCAGCCTCTTTCACAAGAGTATCAGCAGGTATTGAAACAAAAACCGGACCAAAAGGTGGCGTTGCTGCCACTTTAAAAGCTTTGCGCATTACCATGGGCACATCTTCAGGATGCATAACTTCAACGCTCCACTTTGTGAAAGGACGAGCCATACTGACCAGATCAGCTGCAAGAATCGGTTCCCCCATGAGCATCTCGGTATACTGCTGACCTGCGGTAACTACCAGTGGGGTCCCTCCTGAATATGCATTAAACAGCATACTCATGCTATTAGCCAATCCTGGTGCAATATGAACATTAACCAGAGCAGGTTTCCCGGTAGCCCGTGCATATCCATCCGCCATACCCATGACAACAGCTTCATGAAGGCCGAGATAAAACTTTATTTGCGGATAGTTCTCAAGTTCATCGTAAAAACCTAGCTCGGTTGATCCAGGATTACCAAACAAACATTCAACACCTTCGGAAACCAAAACTTCGAAAAGAGCTTTCTGGCCTCGCATAATAGTCATGGTATATGCCTCCTGATATTAATGTATTGAAACCTTTGCATAACATCCTTTTTTGCCGATTCCTGTATCAGACTCAAACTTTAAACCTCGAAATAGTTAATGTATTCATGTGGTTAATCCCGCCATAGCGGGATCGCTTTCCTTGAATTCGAACAAAAATGAATGTTTTTCAAAGGTCTCATGTTATAAAAAACACAAAATAAACTATATTAAAGAACGGATGTAGCAACATTTAATATTGCCAAATCATAGTTGGTATTAATTTTGATGTCAAAATCTTCTTTCGTATTTATAAAATTATTCGAAAAGGTCTGACGCATATAAAAACACAACTTTTGTTATTTTTAATCATTTATTAATTTATCAAGATTTTGTTGAGCCTCAATAAAATCCGGTTTCACCTTAAGCGCTTTGGAAAAAAAATGAGCTGCTTCCTTATACTTTTCCTGGCGGACAAGAATCAAGCCGGTATAGTAATAAGCTCCTGAAAACCCGGGATCTATCCTTATTGTCTGCTTGAAATGAACTATAGCCTCATCAAGTTTACCCTGTTTTTCCAGAAGTCTTCCAAAATTAAAATGCGCGTTAGAATGGTGCGGATTTATTTTTATTGCCATCCTGCAATGAAAAGCGGCTTTTTCAAACATGTTTTGTGTAATCAGCATATAAGCCATATTATTGTGAGCATCAGCATTATCAGGGTCTATTCTTATCACCTCACCGAAATGAAAAGCAGCTTCATCGTATCTTTTATTTTTATACATTAAATTTGCTAAGTTATAATGAGTTTTACTACTTACGGGTTTAAGCCGCACCCCTTCTTTATAAAAAACGATAGCTTCTTTGGTTCTGCCCCAGGCTGAAAACGTGGTGCCAAGATTATAATATGTTGATGCATAATAAGGGTTTATTTTTAAAGATTCACTATAATGAAAAACCGCCTTCTCAAAGTTTCCCGCCTTAAAATAAGCCGATCCTAAATTATTATGCGCAAGCCAGTTGTTTTTAGTATTTTTGACAGCCTGTTCAAAAAGAGTAATGCCATTTTTCCAGTGTAAAACCTGGGAATAAGTCTTTACAGCCATCCCGACAAAAACAAGTGTTACTGCTATTGCAATAATCCCCTTTTTAATATTCCGGCTTTTTATGATATCGCCCCCCCCCCAGGCAACGATTATAAAAAGACCTGTCATGGGGATATAGGTATATCTGTCAGCCATTCCCTGTGATCCAACTTGTATTATTCCGATAACAGGCACAAGAGTCCCCAGATACCAAAACAAGCCGGTCAGTAAATAAGGATATTGTTTGGAAGAGCGTATGGCTATATAAACTACACCGATTATTATTGAAAATACACAAACAGCCTGCCACAGAGGCAGATAACTGCCTGTATGAGGGTAAATAGCTGAAAGAGAATATGGTAAAACCATTTTAACCGCATAAATTGCATATGAATTAAAAGCATTGGCAATACGAATAATCATCGGTAAAGCGACAAATGATTCCACAGCCCCTATGCTTTGCTGTGCTTTTATAGTTAATATACTGGAAATGATAACCGGAATAAAAAGAGGTGTTTTTTCTGTTGCAAGTATTAAAATACGCTTTAACAATATTATCATAGATCCGGTTTTTAAATAGAAATCAAACCGACGATATGGCCAGAAATCAAGCAAAAGAAGGACAAAAGGTAAAGTTACAAGCATAGGCTTTGCCATAAGCCCCACGCTGAGAAAAAGAAAAACAGCCAAATAATATATATAACGTTTTTGCTTTACATAGTAATGGTATGCGCCAATGGCCAGAAGTCCGAAAAATGTACAAAGTACATCCTTTCTTTCTGAAACCCATGCCACAGATTCAACATGCAGCGGGTGCAAACCGAAAAGTGCAGCTACAAAAGCACTCTGCCATAGTCCACCGGTCATTTTATATAAAACTATAAATAACAGGAGAGAATTGGCAATATGAAGTAAAAGACTTGAAAGATGGTGCCCTTTTGGATTCAATCCGTACAACTGGCAATCCAGCATATGCGAAAGCATTGTAAGTGGATGCCAGTTTGCTGACTGATAAGTAGTAAAAGCGCGGATAACACCTTCGGCTGAAAAGCCTGCCTTGATATCTTCATTATCGGTTACATACAAGTTGTCATCATAACCAACAAAATCAGAATCAAGTACCTGTTGAAATGAAGCAAATATAGACATTATCAACATCAGAATAATTAGCAGTATAATCTTTTTTTTTTGAAATGGCGGCAGTTTACTCATTGGGACTTTTTCTCTATGAAAATCTTATTTGGATCTAAACCATTCAGCAATCTGGAAGTTTTTTCCCACAAACTTGGAGAAGGTTAAAAAAAACTCCCCGAACCTGAAATAATTGCGATGTGTTAAGACCTTTTATCAAAGTCCGGCCATCAAGTAAATACTTCATCTCTTTGCAAGCCAACACCCGGGATCTGCGATAAAAGGATCACCGGTCATAGAATATGATAAACACTTGAGTCCACCTCTGCAGCTATTTGAAAATGAACATCCTTCACAGCCGCTGCTCACACGTTTCCTGTCACGAAGAGTCCAGAAGAGGTCACTGCCGTAATACAGGTCATAAAGTGATGTTTCATTAAGATTACCAACTTTTACAGGCATCCTGCGACATGGATAAAGGTCTCCGTCCGGCATGACAGTAATAAGAGTATCTCCTGCGGAACACCTGTATGGTCTGCCCCCGGTAACTACAAACTGAAGCGCTCTGTTCATACCAACCTGAACAGGGTTAAAGAAAGAGAGCCTGGCTTTCTTTCTTTCCTTGTTCATTATATTAATAAAATTCAGAGTTTCTTCAGGATCAGGAACAAGATCGGACAGATTTTCGCCCTCACCGGAAGGAATAAGCCTGTCAGACCAGACTTTATTTACACGGAGTTTACGACCAAGTGCAGCCACCCGGGGAAATTCGCGAAAATTACCTTTGTGGGCAGTGAATGAAATAGATGTTTTGACACGGCTCCTGACAAGATGCTTTACAGCGGTATTCATACTGTCAAAACTGCCCTGGCCGCGTATTTTATCATGGGTTAAGCGGTCACCCTCAAAGCTTACCTGGACAAATGCAGGATTTAACTTTGATATTTTTTCTGCATCCTGGCGATCTATTAATGTACCGTTTGTAAGTATGGCAAAAGAGAATATACTTCTTTTTTCATAGAAAACATTTAATAAGTCGTAAAAATCTTTTCTTAAAAAAGGTTCACCGCCTGTAATAGTGATATGACCTTTTACAGGGGTTTTATAGTTTAAACGCCAGAGGCTCAACAGGTCTTCGTATTGCTTAAGGATATACATCATACTCTGAAAATCAGGTTCATCCCCGGAGTATTTTTCCTGGTAACAATGAGAACATCTAAGGTTACAGCTATTTGTAATATGCCACTGCAATAAAAGACGACGTGGAATATATATATTTTGCTGCATATTATTAAGTAATCTATACTTTCCTTTTAATCACCGCAGCCACCGCAGCCGCCGTCATCACCTCCGCCACCATCATCTCCACTATTGTTATCATCTCCACCGCTATGATAGTTTCCATGAGATCCGTAATAGCCGTGGTGATAATAACCGCCATCGCCTGAAGAGCTGGAGCCAGGGCCAACCATCTTACGAAAACAGAATCTGGTCAGAAGAATGGTAACAATAAAAATAACAAAACCGACAACTACCCCAACAGCTCCTTTGGCTTCAGCAACCAGCCCCAGGGCAAAGAGTCCGCCAAAACAGAAAACGATTGCCGATACTATAAACCCTATACCCTTTTTCATACACCCTGCCTGTGGAGGCGGTTGTGTCTGCTGTGATTCGGTATATACATTCCTCGACACTTCTTCAGTCGCAGGAAGTTCAATACCTTTTTCATCTACAAGCTGTGAGATCGCTTTCTGACCTGTAGCAAGCATAGCTGCTTCAAAAGGTGTGACAACTATCTGCGATTCCACTTCATGCAACTCACCGTCCCATGGATCAAACATGAAATCGCCTGCAGGACCCTGAACTGTTATTTCAGGTGGACAAAGGTCTTCATCAGATCCGGCCTCCGGCATTTCAAAATGCTGAATTTTCTTCAGAACCTCCATTAACTCTTCAGCATTCATCTCACCAAGCTCATGACTGTCGTAACTGCCATTTGCATGGGTCAAGTTTTGGTTTATTCCCTGAACATAAGCGTTTACTTTCTTTTCCATAAATAGTCTCCTTCATTTAAAATTAAGGAAAAGGAACCAGAATTGTGTGTCAGTCTCTCGATTATATCTTTACTATATCAGCACTTTCAATTGTTCCGTTATTAATTTCAGCTACTGCATAATGTCCCTGCCATAAAGGCCCGGGGTTTATCACATATGTCATGCCAATTTTATCTATGCTTCTGGATTCATGAATATGCCCGGTAAAACATGCAAGCGGCTTATAATCTTCTATGAAATGCCTCACGGATTTGCTGCCCACATGATCACCGGAACTCAAGACATCGCAGGATGTCTGAAACGGCGGCTGATGAGAAACAAGAATCAAGGGGTTTTCAACCGGAAAGCCTGACATCGCTTCATCAAGGTGTGATTTAAAGTCATCTTCAGAAATTTCATTTGGTGTCTTAAACGGTGTTACAAGGGAGCCGCCGACGCCCACAAAGCATATACCGTCAACAATCCGGCTATTACCATGGAAATTCAGGTTTTCACTGTTTAAATAATCATCAACTTCGGGAAAATCACAATTACCGGAAACGGCTACGATTCCTGAGGCTTTTTTTCTTACTTTTTCTATTACTTCTTTTACATCATCAGCCCGTCCGAAATTTGTTATATCTCCAATAAGAAGAACCAAATCTGCTTTTGAAAGCTGGTCGGAAATTTCATCAATCTGAGAAAGATTTCCATGAATATCTGCAAGGCCTATAATATTCAAAGCTCTATCCTCCGAAAAGATTTAATCGTTAGTTAGCGCCCATCCAGAAATGGTCATTTCTGGATGGGCGCTAATCAAAATTGAAATAAGTTCATCAAGATTGATAAACTCGTAAAAAGTATTAACGATGGCTAAGTAGAAATCTTCATATACAAGGCTCAGTGGTTGATCAGGAGTGAAGGTATACATGTAGTATGTCGAACTTCTGATCAACCGCTATAATGCAGTAGAGGGAGACTTTTTTACGACGCCATCAATCTTCAACAGGCTGTTTTATTGAATATCCTGTCTCAATAACAGTACCTGAAACCGGAACCGCTTCAGACATATTGGAAAAAACAGAAACAAGTTTTATCTGCCCTGTTTTTACTCCAGGAATAAAATACTTCAAGTTTCCTATACCTTTGATTTCCTTGTTACTATCATAAACATCAAAGGTATCACCAGGTTTTAAACCGACCTCTTTTCCTGAAGTTATTATTACTCTCTCATCTGTTACAGAGCTTGCAAAGCCTTTCCATGGCTGTTTGTTTATTGCCTCACTTAACTTTTCCCCTGCAATACCTGAAACTTTAGCTACAACGGTATCCAGTTCGGGCATATTAATTACGCCATTTGAGTTAATTATATTATATTCGGATTCATTTACATCAAAAACATGTTCAAAGGTTTCTTCATACATCATCGCACCGGTCTCAGTATCATATGCATTTACATGAATCTTTAACTTGGCAAAACGATGCATTTTTCTGAATCCCCATACACCCTTCTTTTTCGAGTCTCCTTCAATGCCTTTTAAAGTACCGGTAACAACTGAGTTAATACCGAACTTCCTTCCAATTATGGATAGGACATAATTATCAATTTCGCCTGATGGTAAACGTGGAATTACAACCGAGCTATCAGAAAAGGCAGTATCTCCAGGTTTAACGATAATAATGCCCGGACTCGAACTTATTATTGTTTCCATAAAGTTCTGATGAAAAGTTGCTTCAAGTTTTCCTTTCATAAATGGTGCCATGTTTTTAAAAGAAGCTATCCATACCTTTTTCATTAAAGCATCTTCTGCCAATTCCCGGGCATGATCCTTTTTCCCTTTTGAAAAAAATGGAATGCATCCACTTGTAAAAGAAACCGAAGCAATTGTAAAAATTAAAACAACAAACAAAAAATATTTTGAAAAACTACCCTTTTTGCAAAAGAACATCATTTTTCCCTTTCATATTTTGCTAAAACCTTTGTAGTAATCCCGCCCCTTGCAGTGAAATCCCCTGTCACTTCCATCCATTCAGGGGAAAGTACTGAAACAAGATCATCAAGGATTCTGTTGACAAGGTTTTCATAAAAAATACCTACATTTCTATATTGCAACAGATAATATTTCAATGATTTCAGCTCTACGATTCTGCTGGCAGGCCTGTACGTTATTGAAATACACCCCATATCCGGAAGCCCGGTCATAGGACATACAGAAGTATGTTCAGGCTGCCTGATGGTAATATCAACCCCGTTCCCGGTTTTATAGTCAATCGTTTCTAAAATATTTGTTCTGATTATATCCGGACTTTCAATTTTATATCCTACATTTGTTTTTTCAGACATATTATAATCCTTAAATAATGAAACGCTGAAATAAATCGGTAAATAATTAATTGTGTTTTCTAATATTACATTTGACTTTTTCTTAATAGATAATAATAAACATCCTGTCAAACACCTTTCATTCAAAACGCACAAGTTATTTCCAATCTGTGTTGACACCGGATATGTTTTTTGATAACAGATCAAAATCATTGAAAATTTCATTTCAATATTAGTTAAAAAAGGCAATAAAAGATGGCATCAATAAATGAGCAGATTTTAAGAACAGCAAAGGAAATAGTTGTAAAATTCATTGAGGTAGGAAGAATTTCACCTACAACCTTCCACGAATCTTTTAAAGAAATATATAAAACTATTGATCAATCAGTAAAAGATTCTATAAAAGATTCTGATGTTGCATCAGATCAAGGTAAAAAATAATAATATAATATCACTCCAAAAAAACTTCCATGCACCAAATACATAAAAAACCCTAATTTAATTCCTTATGGATCCTAATTTAGTGTCCATTCAGAGGATTATTTTTTGAGTATAACGAAGATATTGGGCAAAAAGACCATTTCTGGATGGGCACTATTGATGAACTCGTAAAAAGTATCACCGATGGCTAAGTAGAAATCTTCATATACAAGACATAGCATTTGGCCAGACGTGAAGGCATACATGTAGTATGTCGAACGTCTGGCCAAACGCTATAACGCAGTAGATGGAGACTTTTTACGACGCCATCACTATTTAGCTGCAAATTTCCCCTGGTACGAATTTCTTTCTACGAGAGTACTATTTATCAGTAAAAGATTTTCATTCTTTTTAAGTGCCCACATAGGAGAAACAAGTTCTTCAGGATGCGGATCGCCGGTAAGGCGCTGAATAACCATCGACCGAGGAAGAAGTTCCAGAAAATCACATACAAGTTCAGTATACTCCTTTTGTTCAAGGCACCTGTACTTCCCCAGACGATAAAGATTTTCAAGTTCGGTTCCTTTAATTACATACAGGAGGTGCAGTTTCAAACCGTCAATATCCATATCGGCAAGAACTCTTGCTGTTTCAAGCATATGTTCTCTATTTTCATTAGGGAGGCCCAGAATCACATGAGCACAAATTTTTATCCCCCTGTTTCTTGTTAAATCAACAGCCCTCTTGAAACACTTGAAATCATGGCCCCGGTTAATAAGCATCAGAGTAAAATCATGGACAGACTGAAGACCGTATTCAATCCAGATCATATAATCCCGGCAATATCCCTGCAGAAGATCCAGAACCGGTTTGTCAACATTATCCGGTCTTGTACCGATTGAAAGCCCGACAACATCATCGACGGAAAGAGCCTCTTCATAAATCGCTTTCAACTTCTCTACAGGAGCATAAGTATTTGAAAATGATTGAAAATATGCAATAAATTTTTTTGCCTTATATCGCCTTGCAAGCCTTCCTTTGCTGCTTATCAGCTGATCCCTAATGGAAATCCCTTTAGAATATGCACCTGTTCCCGAACCCTTTGAGTTACAGTATATACAACCTCCTGTTGATATTTTCCCATCCCGGTTCGGGCACGAAAAACCGGCATCTATGGAAATTTTCTGAACCCTGCCCCCGAAATGCTTTCTCAAATATGTATTTAAATCATTGTATCTTTTATTCATTTTGCCTATTCCGACTTGACCATAAGATTATACATCTATAATATTTGTTACTGTATTTAAATGAGATATACTCCCTTATTATATAAATTGAAAATAAATATTTTTTGCAAAACAAAAATAAGGTATCCTTAATTTAAAAACCATACATTACCGCTCCCGATTATCGGGAAGATCTTTTTTTAAAAATGATGTATATAGTATTGATGAACTCGTGAAAACAAAAAAGTATAACCGATGGCTAAGTAACCCCGCCTTGTCGGGACATATACAAAGCATAGTAGATGATCAGGAGTGAAGGCATACATGTCTTATTATAGTAAAAAATACGATATTATAGTAGTCGGGGCTGGGCATGCCGGCTGTGAAGCTGCACTTTCTGCGGCAAGAATGGGCTGCAGTGTACTACTAATGGCAATAGACCTTGACAAGGTTGCATCAATGCCGTGCAGTCCTTCTATAGGAGGTATGGCAAAAGGGCAGCTTGTAAAAGAGATTGATGCCCTTGGAGGTGAAATGGCAAAAGTCACCGACAAGACATCTATTCAATACAGGACCCTGAATACAAAGAAAGGGCCGGCCGTTCAGTCAACAAGAACCCAGAATGATAAAAACCGGTACCACATTACAATGAAGGCGGTGATTGAAAAGCAGCCGAATCTGGATCTGAAGCAGGGGCTTGTTGAGCGGCTGATAGTCGAAGGAAATAATATTGAAGGTATTATTGACCAAACCGGTTTTGTTTATAATGCCGGTGCGGTTATCCTTGCAACCGGTACTTTCCTGAGCGGGCTTGTCCATATCGGTTTTAATTCATATAAAGCCGGTAGAGCCGGTGAGTTTGCATCATATGGGCTTCCGGTTCACTTAAAGGAACTCGGTTTCAATCTCGGAAGAATGAAAACAGGTACACCTCCCAGAATTAATAAGCACAGTATTGATTTTACAAGATTCACACGCCAGGACGTCGATGAGGCTCCAGTCCCGTTTTCATTCTCAACCCATAACTTAGAAATAACCCAGACCAGCTGTTACATCGGTCATACAAATAAAAAAAGTATACAGATCGTCCAGGATAACCTGAAAAATTCTGCTATATACAGTGGTATCATTAAAGGCGTTTCGGCAAGGTATTGCCCCTCTTTTGAAGATAAGGTTGTTAGATTCCCGGAAAGGGACAATCATCAGGTTATACTCCAGCCCGAAGGACTAGATACTGATGAAATATATGCAAGCGGACTAGGGAACAGTCTTCCCATGGAAATACAGCTGGAGTTTGTAAGATCAGTTGAAGGGCTCGAACATGCTGAAATCATGCGGCCTGCCTATGCAATTGAATATGACTATGTTAACCCTATACAATTATTGCCAACTTTAGAAACTAAATTAATTTCAGGACTTTACATGGCTGGCCAGATTAACGGCACTTCAGGTTATGAAGAGGCGGCTGCGCAGGGACTCTATGCAGGCATAAATGCAGCATGCAGGATACAGAAAAAAGAACCATTTATTATAGACCGTTCACAGGCATACATGGGAGTTCTCATAGATGATCTTGTTACAAGGGGGACAAAAGAACCTTACCGTATGTTTACTTCAAGGGCTGAGTACCGGCTCATGCTCAGAGAGGATAACGCGGACCTCAGGCTCGCTGAGGCAGGCCACAAAATTGGCCTTGTTGATAAAGAAACATTATTTGATGTAAATGAACGTAAAAAGCAGATCTCAGAAGAGATTGATAGGGTTAGATCCTGTGTCATCAAGCCCTCAAAAGATGTAAATGAATATCTGGAAAACAAAGGCTCACCACCTATAACCAACGGAATACATCTTGATCAACTTTTAAAAAGATCATGGATTGATTATAATGCGGTAAAAACTCTCGCAAAAAGTCCGGTCAATATCAGCAAAAACGTTGCCCAGCAGGTAGAAATCGAAATAAAATATGAGGGATATATAAAAAGGCAATTAAGGGAAATTGAAAAATTCAAGGACCTGGAAAAAATTAAAATCCCTGTCGGTTACGATTATTCAGCTGTTCATGGACTTTCAAATGAACTTAAGGAAAAGCTCTCAAAAATAAAACCGATATCCCTCGGGCAGGCTTCAAGGATTGAGGGCATTACACCTGCTGCAATTTCAGTTCTCATGATTAATATGAAAGCATCTGAAAATAACAAACCATAGCAAAATGCATAAGTGCAAAATCCGGTGGTATCGTAAAAAAGTCTCCACCTACCGATAGACTTTGCATATGAAGATGTTCACTTAGTCGTCGATAATACTTTTTACGGGTTCATCAAATTTAATAGTATGTTGATGATCTTGACACGAGATACATACACCTTATTTTATAACATCAAAGCGGATAATTTCATTTATAGTTATAAATAAAATTTCGTGCTTTTTGTGATAAAAAAAATTATATTTGGTCATTGATTGCAATTTTACAAGATCATGAATTATGATTTATTTTGTAATTATTTATATATAAATAATATTTTTCAATAAGAAAAATTTACCGGTATATCTGGGTTAGGAAATAAATATGTCCGAGAAAGATTATTATAAAATACTTGGAGTCAGCAAAAACGCTTCAGAAGAAGAAATTAAAAAAGTATATAGAAAACTTGCCATGAAGTATCATCCCGATAAGACCAAAGGTGATAAAAATTCAGAGGATAAATTTAAAAAAATAAGCGAAGCTTACGCTGTTTTAAGTGATAAGGAAAAAAGGAAACAGTATGACACTTTTGGTTCAGACGGCTTTCAACAGCGTTATTCTCAAGAGGATATTTTCCGTGGATTTGATATGGGGAGTATACTAAGAGAGTTCGGGTTCGGGGGAGGAGGTTTTTCATCAGGGGGACAAGGCGGAATGAGGTTTTCATTTGGAAATGATAACTCCGGACATGGCCCCAACCGGCAAAGGGCTCAGATGAAAGGATCAGACGTAGTATATGAACTTCCTCTTTCAATAAAAGATATTGCAACGGGAACAAATAAAACTGTTTCCATTCAGCACACAGGAGTAGCCGAAACATTAACAGTAAAAATACCAAAGGGTCTGATTGCAGGTAAAAAAATTCGACTCACCGGGAAGGGTGAACCCAACCGTTTTGGAGGTCCTCCGGGTGATCTATACATCAAATCCAAGGTCTTAAAAGACCCTGTTTTTTGTGCTGAAAACTACGACCTGCATATTACTACATTTATAAAAATAAGTGAGGCTATACTTGGTGCAACAAAAACAATACCAACAATTGATGAAAAAGAACTCAGCCTTAAAATTCCTCCGGGTACAAACCATAAAACAAAAATGCGTCTTACAGGACATGGTTTGCCTTATATGAAAAAAGATAAAAAAGGTGACCTCTTTGTCAATATTAATATAGATATCCCACAAAAACTTTCAGATGAACAGAAAAAACTAATTCAGCAATTAGCAGAAACAGGCATGTAATATATCAAATATATTGACATGTTGCATTATTCAATGTACTGAAAAATAGAATAACACATAATATGAGACCTTTATAAAATGTGAATATTTCAATCCTATAAATACAATAAGTATTTACAAGGTTTACCCGTCTGTGGGTGGTTTATCCACCCCGGGTGGATAAAAATTTCAGCCCGGTAGGGGGCGTTTGAAATAAAACAGCGTTATTTACTGAGGTATCAAATATACACTTCAATGTCTTTAATGATGAATCTGCGTGCTATGCTGGATTTTACTTATTATGCAAGAATTGGTGCCCGTACTTACAGAAGAAGAAATTGAAAGAACTATTATAAGAATAGCTCAAAGCATTTCATTGGATTACAAAGATCGTGATCTGATTCTTATTGGTGTTTTAAAAGGTTCATTTATTTTCCTTTCTGATCTGGTACGGAAGCTTTCAATACCGGTAAAAATTGACTTTATCCAAGTTTCAAGTTACGGTTATGGTACTTCACCATCCGAAAGCATCGAATTAAAAAACGATGTTGGAATCGAAATTAAAGGCAAAGACATAATAGTAATTGAAGATATAGTAGATACCGGTTTTACTCTGGAATATGTTATCAATCATTTAAATAATTCTGAACCTGCCTCTATAAAAGTATGCACCTTGATTGATAAATTAGAGCGCAGGGAAACAGACATTAAAATTGATTATTCAGGCCATATCACAAAAGAGGGCTTTCTTGTTGGTTATGGCCTTGATTATGCAGAAAATTTTAGGAACTTGCCAGGAATTTTTCATCTGAAATTATAACCAGTGAGGACAAGTCATGATTATTACCTGTGAGGAGTGCAGTTCAAGTTTTAACTTAGATGAGAGTCTTTTAAAACCCACAGGCTCAAAAGTACGATGCTCCATATGTAAATTTATTTTTACAGCATATCCTGAAGAACCTGACGATGTTGGCCTTGGGCTTGATCTGAGTAAGGATGATGAGGATGTAGAAGCTCCTGATGAGCTATCAACAGACTCTACAGAAATCACCGAAGAAATCAGTGAGCCTGATATTACCGGAGATGCCCCAAAAGAAGAAGCAACAAGTACATCAGATCTTGAAGATATGTTGTTCTCGGATGTCGAAGAGGGAGAATCTAAACCGGAAGAAGAGATGGACCTGGCTGATCTTGAAGAAGATATTGACCTTGGTGACCTTGGAGAAGACCTTGATGATGAAATAGGGATAGCCCAAGTCGATGAAGAGTCCGAACCGGAAGAAGAAATGGACCTGGGCGATCTTGAAGAAGATATTGACCTTGGTGACCTTGGAGAAGACCTTGATGATGAAATAGGAATTGCCCAAGTCGATGAAGAGTCCGAACCGGAAGAAGAAATGGACCTGGGTGATCTTGAAGAAGATATTGATCTTGGTGACCTTGGAGAAGACCTTGATGATGAAATAGGAATTGCCGAAGTCGATGAAGAGTCCGAACCGGAAGAAGAAATGGACCTGGGCGATCTTGAAGAAGATATTGATCTTGGTGACCTTGAAGAAGACCTTGATGATGAAATAGGGATAGCCCAAGTCGATGAAGAGTCCGAACCGGAAGAAGAAATGGACCTGGGTGATCTTGAAGAAGATATTGACCTTGGAGAAGACCTTGATGATGAAATAGGAATTGCCCAAGTCGATGAAGAGTCCGAACCGGAAGAAGAAATGGACCTGGGTGAGCTAGAAGATATTGACCTTGGTGATCTTGAAGAAGACCTTGACCTGGGTGATCTTGAAGAAGATGAAGGCTCCGAGCCGGAAGAAGAGATAGACCTCGGTGATCTTGAATCAGATGATATCCAACTTGACCTTGAAGAAGGTGAGACTGAAGACATGGACCTTGATTTAGATATGGACCTTGACTTAGACATGGATTCTGATGAAGCACCGGAAACTGATGAGCCGCAGCTTGATCTTGAAGATGATGAATCCGACGACCTGGATTTAGATATGGATCTGGATTTAGATATGGATTCTGATGAAGAACCTGAATCAAAAGAAGAAGCCCCCGAAACTGATGAGCTGCAGCCTGATCTTGAAGATGATGAATCTGACGACCTGGATCTGGACCTGGATTTAGATATGGATTCTGATGAAGACCAGGAAGTAGAAATTAAGGAAGAACTCATTGATGTGTCGGCCCTTGAGGAAACCCTTGAATGGGATGACGCACCCTCTGATGAAGAAGATCCTGAAGAATTAGACCTTGAGCTTGATTTAGATGATTCTTTTGAAGACGATGCTGTGGAACTGGAAATTGAAGAAGAAGATGATTTTGCTGATATAGAAGACATGCTCGACATTGAAGAGGAAGAAGATGATGATGTTGTTGACGATTCAATATTATCAACCCTTGAAACAGACCCCCCATTCAAAACAGAAGAGTCGGAACCTCCTGATACTGATGAAAGCGGGGATGATGATTATGAGGATACAATCGTAATTGATGATGACGATGATGACATGGATGTAGAAGCAGAAATTGAAAGACTCAGGAACAGAGGAAAATCGGGAAAGGGCGGTAAGTTTATACTTGTATTCCTGTTGCTGCTTCTCCTGCTTGGCATAACCTTTATTGGTATTATAGTTCTTGACAGCAAAGGGGTAGATATTCCTTATATAAGCCCGTATGTAAGTGAAATAAACATCCCTTACCTAAGTGAGTTTTTAAACACAGACCCTGACGGGACATTAAAAATTCAGCCTTTACAGAATACTATCACTAATGACGAAATATCAAATTCAAAAGCAGGTAACCTTTTTATTATCAAAGGGAAAGTAAAGAACGGTTATAACCACCCCCGCAGCTTTATCAAAATAAAAGGAAACCTTAAATCCCAGGGGAATATATTAGTTTCTTCGACTGTCTTTTGCGGTAACATCCTATCGGATATTGAACTGAGCAGCTGGAACCTTGAAAGTATCAATAAGCGATTGTTGCACCCTGAAGGTGACAACAATACTAATACAAACATTCAACCTGGTGCTGATATACCTTTTGTTATAATATTTTCAAATAAACCGGATACAGTTGATGAATACGCAGTTGAGATTATCAGCTCATCCAAAAAATAAAAAATTCGACTTGACTTGGAAATAATGAGTTGTTAGAAAGCCGTTTGTCGCCTTTTTTGACTCAAAGAGACTTTTGGTTCAAGTTTAAAAAAGACGAAAGTTTTAACCTGGATAAAACATTGAGTATTTCGGTGACTTTTCCGTTTCTGGAGGGATTACTCGATCAAGCAGGGTTAAAATTTGAGCCTGGCAAAGGTCTAAAAAAAACAAGCTGCTGTTTTTTTACGGCAATTAAATCAAGGCGATGTAGCTCAGTAGGTTAGAGCATGCGGCTCATATCCGCAGTGTCCGGGGTTCAAATCCCTGCATCGCCACCATATTTTATATAAAACAAAGAAGCTCCTCCTGAATGAGGGGCTTCTTTGTTTTTGTCTTAAGATTTTATTATATCTTGAAAAGGTATTGCAAATTATATAATACTTTTCAATTATAATAGAGTTTTTAAAAATCGCCCTGATTTCAACAGGATTCAAGCTGAAACCCTGCCGGTAACCCGGCAAAGGGAATTGGGGAAAAAGTCTGGTTAACAGGTTTTATGAGCCCGTGTTAAAATGAGGGTTGTGTTCATTCAATAATAAACTAACAGCCAAACACAAAAGATATCAATTAAGATGTACTAAAACCGGGTCAGATGTACTAAAACCGAGGAGAAAAAGACCGATGGTTCCGGGATTTGAAAGATTGATTGAAAGCCGTATCCGTGAAGCACAAAGAAAAGGTGAGTTTGACAACCTGCACGGCGCGGGGGAACCTCTGGACATTGAAGATCTCGGCAGAGTCCCTGAAGATCTGCGGTTATCTTATAAAATGCTGAAAAACGCCGGTTATGCTCCACCTGAAATCCAGCTCAAAAAAGATATAAAAAAAACGGAAGATCTTTTGGGATTTCTAACAGACGAGTCTGAAAAATATCGTGCAATAAAAAAGCTGAATTTTCTTATCATGAAGCTGAACATATCAAGAGGCTCATCTGTAGACTATGAAATGAGCCAGTTGTATTATGAAAGGCTGGTTGAAAATTCAGAATAACAAATAATATTTAAGGGCATTACGTTCAAAATGAAGGCAAAAGAAGTCAAAAATAAAACGGAAATAACTAAAAGCTTATTTATTGCTTTTTCCATACTGATCCTCCATATTCTCCTGCTTGGGGCAATGGGGCTTATGGTAATTTTTTTTCAGGGTGTATCAAGATATCTGCCGTGGATCTTTCTTACAGGCTCTGCGGTAATCATCGCAGGAGGGTATTTATTAATAAAGCGATTAAAAAGAGAAAGGGCATCTCTTAAAGATATTCTGAATATGCCAGATTTTAAAAGCAGATCTATTGAAGTAAGCCTTCTTGGCGGTTTTGCATCATTGAAGATCGGGAAACCTCATAACATGCCGGTAATAGAAAATCATAATTCCGGACAGAATGTAAGGCAGCTTGAAGACCTTTCCGACTCAAAAATTATGGAACTTGTAGAACTGGCCTCCATGCTGAAAAATGGAATGATAACAGAAGAAAAATATAAAGAACTCAAACCCTGATTCTGTAATTCAAAGTAATATTTCTAAGGCAAAAAAACATGCGAAAACTTACCGTAGCGCTTCTTTCCGGAGGAAAATCTTCAGAGCGGGACATTTCAATAAATGGTGGCGAGCAGGTTTTTAAAGCTCTGGATAAACAAAAATACGACGTAATCCGTTATGACCCGAAATTTGATTTAAAGCGCCTCATTGAAGATGCTTCTATAATAGATGTAGCTCTTATAATAATGCATGGTTTATATGGAGAGGATGGAACAATCCAGGGACTTTTAGACCTTTTGAATATACCTTATCAAGGCTCCGGTGTGCTTGGAAGTGCTGTTGCAATGAATAAACTTGCATCAAAACATCTTTATGAGAAAGCAGATCTTTCTATCCCTCCATATATCAAAGTAACAAGAGATGAGTCTGTCAGTTCCGATAAATTTATTGAAAGTCTTGGACTTCCTTTTGTTATCAAACCTGTCAAGAGCGGCTCAAGTATCGGAATGTCGATTGTAAAGTCTAAAGAGGAAATAAAAAAAGCCTTAGATGATGCTTTTGTCCATGACAACACAGTTTTGGCAGAAAAATATATAAAAGGGATTGAACTTACATGCGGAGTAATAGGCAACCACAGTATTGACGCTTTGCCTGTTGTAGAGATCATCCCTGATGATGAATACGAATTTTTTGACTTTACTGCAAAATATACTAAAGGTGCGACAAGTGAAATATGCCCGGCCCGTATTGACGATACCATGACAGAAAAGGTACAGTCGTACGCAAAAAAAGCTCACACGGCTCTCTACTGCAAAGGATACAGCCGTACAGATATGATTCTGGATAATAAAGAATTATATATTCTCGAAACTAATACAATCCCGGGTATGACACCCACAAGTCTTATGCCTCTTGAGGCAGAAACAGCCGGGATGTCTTACAGTCAGTTTCTTGACAAACTAATTGAACTGAGTATTGGATAGTCACAGGAGGAAATTATGAAGGTTCTTGTAATTGGAGGCGGTGGCAGAGAACATGCGCTTGTATGGAAAATTTCAAAGAGTCCGAAAGTTAAAAAAATCTATTGCGCCCCCGGTAATGCAGGGATAGCTTCCCTTGCCGAGTGTGTATCCATAAGCGCCGAAGATGTCAAAACGCTCTATGAATTCGCAAAAAATGAAAAAATTGATTTAACAATAGCAGGACCCGAGGCCCCTCTTGTGCAAGGCATAGTTGATATATTTGAAAAAGGCGGGCTGAAAATATTCGGTGCATCCCAAAAAGCGGCCGAGCTTGAGGCGAGTAAATCTTTTTCAAAAAATCTCATGGAAAAATATAACATCCCTACTGCAAAAGGTGATACCTTTACATCATTTGAAAAAGCAAATGCCTATATTAAAAAAATAGGGGCTCCGCTGGTTGTGAAAGCAGATGGCCTTGCCGCCGGTAAGGGTGTTTATGTTTGTGCAACCCAAAAAGAGGCGGTCATTGCAATTACGCAGATAATGAAAAAAAATATATTCGGGGAAGCCGGGAAAAAGGTAGTAGTAGAAGAATGCCTTGTTGGAGAAGAAGCCTCCTTTCTGGCATTTACAGACGGCAAAACAGTCCTGCCCCTACCCTCTTCCCAGGATCATAAAGCCGTATATGACGGTGATAAAGGCCCGAATACCGGAGGGATGGGAGCATATTCACCGGCCCCTATAGTAGACAAATTCCTGCATGAGAAAATCATGAACGAGGTTATGATTCCAACTATAAGGGCAATGGACAAAGAAGGACGCCGGTACAAAGGTGTATTATACGCAGGACTTATGATTGACAGGGATGAGATAAAAGTTCTTGAATTTAATGTCCGGTTTGGAGATCCCGAAGCCCAGCCTCTTCTGATGAGAGTTAAGAATGATATTGTCCCCGTAATGGAAGCTATTTCTGAAGAAAGGCTTCATGAATGCAGCCTGGAAATTGATGAGAGAGCATCAGTATGCGTTGTTATGGCATCCGGCGGCTATCCGGGTTCATACAAAAAAGGCATGCCGATTTCAGGGCTTGAAAGTGCCCGCCGTATGAAAGATACAGTTGTTTTTCATGCAGGAACAGCCTCAAAAGATAAAAAAATCGTAGCCAGCGGCGGCAGGGTCCTCGGAGTTACAGCTCTTGGTCCTAATGTTGAAAAGGCAATTTCAAAAGCTTACAAAGCGGTTTCCAAAATAAAATGGAAAGATGTTTACTACAGAAAAGACATAGGTCAAAAAGCTCTTAAAAGGTATGAAACAAAGCCGGAAGTTGGAATCATTATGGGCTCCGACTCTGATGTTGGAATCATGGAAGCGGCAGCGGCATCCCTTAAAAAATTCGGTATTCCATATGAAATGACAGTAGCTTCAGCTCACAGAAGCCCGGAAAGAGCTGCAAAATTTGCTTCCACAGCACGTGAACGCGGACTGAAAGTAATTATTGCAGGTGCCGGACTTGCCGCCCATCTAGCAGGGGTGCTTGCCGCTCACACGACCCTGCCGGTTATCGGCGTCCCAATAGATGCATCATCTTTAAACGGTATGGATTCTCTGCTTTCAACAGTCCAGATGCCCCCTGGCATACCGGTTGCAACAGTTGCAATCGGGAAACCCGGTGCAAAAAATGCAGGTATTCTAGCAGCGCAAATCATCGCGTTATCAAATCCTGAAATTGCAAAGCTCTTAGAAAAGTTTAAAACAACAATGGCAGAAGAAGTAGAAGTTAAAGCAAAAAAGATTGAAAACCCGAGAATATAGTCTCAGACATAAACAGATAAAGACAGTAAGCTACTTTTACTTAATATAGATTGGGCAATTGGTTAACTCTTAAAAACTATAATCGATGGCTAAGTAAAAATCTTCATATGCAAGGCATGGCGTTTGGCCAGGTGTGAGGGCATACATGTAGTATGTCGAACGTCTGGCCAAACGCTATAACGCAGTAGGTGGAGACTTTTTACGACGCCATCAATATTTAAAAATGCCGAAAAACATACAAACCATAAATCCTTCAAACCCCGCCTCGGATATAATTAACAAGGCTGCTCAAATAATTATTAATGGCGGGATAGTAGCTTTTCCAACCATGAGTCTTTACGGACTTGCAGCAGATGCGTTTAATAAAGATGCTGTCGGCCGGATATTTGAAATAAAAAACCGCCCCGGGGAAAAACCAATACTTGTTCTTATAAAAGACCGGGGTGATCTTAGCGATCTGGTGACAGATATTCCCCCCGCAGCAGTAACCATAATGGATAAACTCTGGCCCGGCGAGATCACATTAGTATTTAAAGCCAAAAACACTCTACCTGAAAACCTTACCGCCGGTTCAGGGAAAATCGGAATAAGGATACCGATACACAATGTTGCTTCTGCACTGGTAAAAGCTGTTGGCAGACCTGTTACCGGGACAAGCGCCAACCTAAGCTCAGGGATCGGTTGCTCTCAAATATCTGAAATGAACCCTATTATAAAAAGTAATGTTGATTTCTCACTTGATGCGGGCCCCCTCAAGGGGGGTAAAGGTTCCACGGTAATTGATGTTACCGTCGATCCCCCACGGATACTTCGGGAAGGCAGATACTCTGAAAAAGAGATTATGGAAATTATTTAGAACCCATAATAGGCCCTCTATTTCCACACATCCCTTTCTATCTTATTGACAACTTTTGCTCATTAAACTATAAGAGTTGCATCAATTATACGCCGGAGTGGTGAAATTGGTAGACGCAGAGGACTCAAAATCCTCCGGGGGCAACTCCGTGCCGGTTCGATTCCGGCCTCCGGTACCAAAAACAAAAAAGGGGAAAATTCTGCAATTTCAGATTTTCCCCTTTTTTGTCCCTACTTTTCTTTAAAACCACTTTTTAAAAAACAAACTGTCTTTACCCCAGGATCGGCCTCATGTCTGGATGATTGTCAAGGTTGAAGGCATTTGCTCGTCATGACCAAATAAACCTTTGCTGTTTCCTAATAAAAAATTCAAGTTATGTCTTTACGCCGTCAGAGAAAAATATAATGCAATTATTAAGCGGTGTCATGAAAGGCAGGCTTTCAGAGGGATTCTGTTAATTCCGGTACAATATAAATTAGATGAGATAACTTTAACTCTGGAGAATGTTTTAGCATTAATTTAGCTACATACACATACCGATTTATACAGACATTTCAAATGAGTGTAAGACTTGACACGCCGATATTTTTATTACTATAAATTCAAGCCAGAATCACAGATTTAGGTTCACAAATACAATATAAACCTATGCTGTATAATCACAGGAATTGAAAATAAAATGAAAATCGTAAACTCGGAATATATTGAAGAGCTTAAAAAGATTGTAAAAAACAGTCCATATCCAAAGCATATGGCTATGGAGCTTGACCATATTGAATTTGATGAGGCGGATGTTGTTATTAATCTTGCTGATTATCACCTGCAACCTTTTGGCATTGTTCATGGAGGGGTGATAGCTACAATGATCGACACGGTAACGTTCTGGGCGGCTTTCCTCAGGCTGCCGGAAAACGACGGTCTTGTAAATGTAGATTTAAAGTTGAATTTCCTTCAACCGGTAACCGATGGCAGATTGGTAGCAAAAGGGACCTGCCTGCGGCCTGGCAATTCTATCAGTTATTCAGAAGCAAAAGTTTTTGATAAAAATGAAAAGCTTGTGGCGCATGGCACATCAACTCTCATGGTGCAGCCGGGAAAAGGGCTGAAACTGAATCACAAAAAATTCCTTTGAGAATTATAAAGTTTTCTGTTTGCTTTTATGAAAGATAATGGACCCCATTATTATGAAATAATAACCTGTGAAGAAACGCATATTGAAAAATAAAATATCCGAACCTGCAGCACATGGTTTGTTCGATTTTATATGTACATCAGAGAGGGCTTTTCTTGGAAATAATTTTTGACATAATTTTAATATCCTGCATTGCTTTTTTGATGTTTTCCACCGGCCTGCTTGTTGAGCCAAAAGAAATTATCAGTTACTTCAGGAATGACAATTTTATTCTGACATTAAGAGTAGTCGCTGCGAATATTATTATTGTACCGTTGTTGACATCCATTGCTTTATTATCAATACCATTTGAGAGTCATGCGGCATTAATTCTATTTGTTCTTGCTATTTCTCCTGCAGCCCCATTTATTCCGGCTATGGTATATCTTAATAAAGGTGACATGAACTGGGCATTGGCATTAATAATTATTTTGACAATAATAAGTTTGATCACCATTCCTCTTATGGTCTATTTGGGGAGCATTCTATTATTGGACATTATCGGCTTAAAAGGAATGGTAATCACATCATTTCTGGTTAATTATATAGTACCGATATTCGTTCCTTTAATTGCAGCAATCGGTATCAAAATTTATAGAAGACCATGGGCGGATAATTTGCTTCCAATCAGCAAAACTCTGTTTAAATATCTAAATCTATTGCTGATTATTATGATACTTGTAATTAATTACAACCAATTTTCAAGTCTGGACACTTCAATTATTCTCATTTCTATCATTTCCTGTGTTGTTTGGGCATTGATAGGATATGTATCGGTATATCCGGTTGCCGAAACCCCACAATACATAACAGCAATAATTACTACGGGATTCCGAAATTTTGCAGTTGGTTTGCTTTTGCTGGATATATTGGCAAATGATAAGATTGTTTTATTGTATATCGTACCAATTAGTCTGATAACCCTTGGAACTTGCTTGATATCCAGTTTTTTTCTTCCAATTTTCAGGAAAAAAGTCATACCTATAGACTGACCCGACCAAAAAACTGATACAGGAATATAATTTGAAGTGTTGTTATATAGATATATTTTAAAGAAAGAACTTAACCGCTTGAAGTAAAAAAAGAAAGGGTCTTTGAACAGGTCATTAACTGTCTCAGGCAACTCAATCCAAGCATTCTCAAACATATCAGGGTAGAATTCTGGTATTGACAAAAGTTACCTTTCAGAGGATATTACGGCATAAAGATTCTCGGGCAATGAATGGTTATGCCGATTATCTTAGGGGCTCGTTAAGACCGCCATAAATAATTCTGAAAAATCATTTATGGGAATTAAGCGGGCAAAATAATTGAAGGCAGATAATAAGTGGTTTGATCTGAAACCGGAAAATTATCAGGTCTGTATCACATGCCAAAAAAATACTTTTGCATGTTGTTGTTTCTATATACGGAGAGATGACCGAGAGGCTGAAGGTGCACGCCTGGAAAGCGTGTGTACTGTAACAGGTACCGAGGGTTCGAATCCCTCTCTCTCCGCCATAATACAATTCCATGCAATCTGTTCTTTGCCCGGAAAAAACGTCAGGCGATTAAGTTTAAAACCATCCCGTTAACGGGATAAACTGCCTGACACAAGTTTTGAGCAAAAATGAAATATTTATCATGAAGCTACATCATGGTGATAAACCAAGGTACTTTCCTTATGTCTTATCTTGTTCTCGCACGTAAATACCGTCCACAAACCTTTGAAAGTGTCATAGGTCAGGAACATGTCACGCAGACATTGACCAATTCGATACTTTCAAAACGTGTTGCGCATGCCATCCTGTTTACAGGCCCTAGAGGAACAGGAAAGACAACCATTGCCCGAATTCTTGCTAAGGCAATGAACTGTGCCGAAAATAAAAAAGGCCCTGTTTCAACCCCCTGCAATCTATGCAGATCATGCAGGGAAATTACCAAAGGGAACGCCACAGATGTGTTTGAAATTGACGGGGCGTCAAACAACAGTGTCGATCAGGTTAGGGAGCTACGTGAAAACATAAAATACATGCCGGCACAAAGCTCTTACAAGATATATATCATTGATGAAGTTCATATGCTCAGTACGGCGGCATTTAATGCACTTTTAAAGACACTGGAAGAGCCGCCGCCCCATGTAATGTTCATGTTTGCAACGACAGAACCCCACAAAATACCTATAACTATTCTCTCACGTTGTCAGCGACATGACCTGAGAAGAATAAGCCTTACCTCGGTTTCAAATCATATGGCATCCCTTTGCGCTCTTGAAAAAACTGAAATTGCTAATGAAAGCCTTGAGATGATTGCCAGGGAAGGCGGGGGTTCACTACGTGATTCATTAAGTCTTCTGGATCAGATAATAAGCTGCTCTGAGGGTGCGATAACCCATGAAGAGATACTGAATATTCTCGGCATAATTGACCGGAAAATTATTTTTGAAATCTCAGGAGCTATCATTCAAGGTGAAATTTCTGAAATCCTTAATATCATTGATGAAATATACAGCAAAGGCCATGACTTAAAGAAGCTCTACTACGACCTTACCGAACATTTCAGGAACCTTCTTATTTTAAAAATGGGGGGAAACACAATACATCTTGTCGATGTTCCGGGCAATGAGATAGACCTGATGCAAATTCAGGTTAAAGAAATCTCGGAAACATTTCTGCACCAGATATTAAACCTTATGTTTAAGGATGAGGTGGTAATAAAACATTCTACCCAGCCGAGACTGTCCCTTGAGATGACATTCATCAAAATGTTTAGAGTAAAACCGGCATTATCAATGGACCTTCTTATAGAAAAGATAGATGCCCTCAGAAAGGACGTTGATCCTTCAAACAAGCTATTGAAAACACCTGACAACAATAATCAAAACAGGACTGCTGCTCAAACGAAAATACAGAATACATTAAGTGAAACCAGGGGCAGTTATGTGCCCATTCAGCCTGATAACCATACTGATGTGAGCAAGCCGGATGAAAGCCATACATATGAAAAAGAACCTGAAAACACATCAATGAATAACTTTGAAACCCCGGATCAGGCATGGGAACAGATTTTTAAAATAATTTCAAAAAAGCATCCTTCCCTGGCCGCCTTTATGGAAGAAACTGCCGTAAAAAGTCTTACCGGCAATACAGTTGAACTGAATATTACCGGTAACAGTTTCCAGGTAGATATGATAAAACGAAAAAAGAATATCGATCTTCTTACCGGGATTTGTAGTGAGTTTTTCGGCAAATCAATTGAATTAAAAATAAACACAATTGTTCAAGACAATGTAAATAATAACGACAACGGGAAGCTGGAGAGTGAAGCTATCAACCACCCGCTTGTTGAAGATACAATAGAAATTTTTAACGGGAAAATAATAGATATAAAAACTTTATAGGAGGTATATACCATGAAGAATATGGGAAAAATGATGAAGCAGGCCCAGAAGCTTCAGTCTCAGATGATGAAAATGCAGGAAGAGATGGCAGGCAAAACTATCGAGGCATCGGCCGGAGGTGGCATGGTAAGGGTTGTAGCCGATGGTAAGCAGCAGATTGTTTCTATCCAGATTGAAAAAGAGGTTGTAGATCCTGATGATGTGGAGATGCTTCAGGACCTTGTACTTGCTGCCGTAAATGATGCTCTGACAAAATCACAGGAAATGGTTTCATCTGCTATGAGTAAGCTTACTGGGGGAATGAATATCCCCGGAATGATGTAAACCGGAAACAACCTGTCAAAACACATTTGGACATGAATAAAGACAAAGCAAGACATTTTAAAAAGGTATTATGAATCATTATCCGGCATCAATACTCAACCTGATTAAAAATTTCGGCAGACTTCCCGGAATCGGTGAAAAAACTGCAGAACGTCTTGCGATGCATATTCTTCGGGCACGTCGCGTTGAAGCTGAACAGCTGGCTCAAAGTATTATGGACTTAAAGCAGAACACGAGACTCTGCTCAAAATGTTTTGCACTTAGCGACAAAGAACTATGTAAAATATGTGAAAGCCCTGCAAGAAACCAATCACTTTTATGTGTGGTAGAAAAACCGGCAGATATGGCCGCTATTGAACAATCAGGAGCATTTACCGGAGTTTATCATATTCTTCAGGGGGCACTTTCTCCCATGGACGGAATCGGCCCAGAAGATATCAAGATAAGAGAGTTGATAAAAAGAGTTGAAAACGGGAACATTGATGAGATTGTTATAGCTACCAGTACAACAGTAGAAGGTGAAGCAACCGCTTCATATATATCAAAAGAGCTTGAAAGATTTCAGTTAAGGATTACAAGGATTGCATCAGGAGTGCCTGTAGGAGGCGACCTTAAGTATGTTGACCAGGTGACCCTCAAAAGAGCTATGGAGACAAGACATGTCATCTGATTCAGCGACTACTTCTGACCTTTTCCAGTGCACGAATTGCGGTGAATGCTGCAAGGGGTACGGCGGAACTTATGTAACAGATAGAGATATTAAAGCTATTTCTGATTATACTAATACCGACCAGAAAGAATTTGTGGAAAAATATTGCCGTATGTCAGGTAAAAAACCTGTACTGGTTCAAGGGGATAACGGCTATTGCATATTCTGGGATAAAATATGTACAATACATCCTGTAAAACCCAAAATGTGCAAAAAATGGCCTTTTATAGAATCGATATTAATTGATATAAGTAACTGGGATATCATGGCCGGATCTTGTCCCGGCATGCGAAATGATTTCCCTGACATGGAAGTAGAAAAATGTGTAACAGAGGAGCTTGAGAAAACCGGCAGATAGTAACGCGGTTTTTACAAATCCCAATTTTCTTCATTATTTACGTTATATGCATCGTTTCCTTCTCTGTCAGAGATGATTTTTTTTAAAATATTTCTATCTTCGAGTTCTTTAAGACAATTATGAAGAGATTCTTCAGAGCTGTTCCATTTTTCAAGAAGATTGTTTGTTGTTATTTTTTGACCGGCATCAGAGACGCCGCAGCACAAAAGATATGCGGAAATTGTCTCAGTATTTAAGTCAAGTTCGAATATTTTCCTGTTCATCGTCGGGGTATTGTTGTGTGAAGTCATGACTCATTCCCTGTTATTATTTATTAAAAACAAGAGCAAAATAAAACCAGCTATAAAAAAATTATGATAGGCGTTTTTGATTCAGGACTAGGCGGGCTCACTGTAGTTCGTGCACTTATGGAAAGCCTGCCCGATTATGATATTATCTATTTCGGTGATACCGCCCGAACCCCTTACGGGACAAAGAGCAGTGAAACCGTAATACGCTATGCCCTCCAGAATACGGATTTCCTTATTAATAATGGAGCCAATATAATTGTTATTGCATGCAACACGGCATCAAGCGTTGCAACACCGGAAGTAACCGGTAAATATGATATACCTTTTTTTGAAGTAATAACCCCTGCAGTCGACCACTCATTAGAAACCACTAAAACAAATAATATAGGGGTTATCGGAACACGCGCAACAATAAACAGCGGCGTATATGAACGAAAAATAAAAAAGAAGCGCCCGGATGCAAAGGTATATTCAAAGCCGTGCCCCCTTCTCGTCCCGCTGGTTGAGGAAGGATGGATGAAAAAACCTGAAACAAAAATGATAATAAAAAAATATCTCCATCCGCTAAAGGTCAGTCAGGTAGATACCCTTATACTAGGGTGTACACATTACCCGCTTTTGAAAGAAGCCATACAGAGTAAAATCGGGAAAAAAGTAAACATTATCGACTCCGCTCTAACAGTTGCAGGAAGAGTAAAAACTTATATTGAAGCAAATCCTGATATTGATAATCTGCTTACAAAACATGGCAAAACAGAATTTTATGTTTCAGATATTACCCAACAGTTTAAAGAAACTGCTTCAACAATACTAAAGAGAAAAATTCATCTTAAGCAGGTGAAAATATAGCCTTAGCCTGTATAATCTTTAAGCTAATTTTAAGAATTTAAACAAATCATTTATTTGTAAAGCTGTACGAATAAAATATGAGTAATCTACGAAAAAAGCCGTTAACCGCTTAAAATATCATTTAATTTATTGTAAGTCTTTAAAGAAAGCCCACCATATATATAACAAAAATCCAGACCATGCCAGAAATGTGAATAAATATGCACCCCAGTTTATAGGTCTTTTTGCCTTTCCAAACTTGTCAACGCCATGGACCTTAATACCACAACTTACACACTCCGTTGCATCTATTTTGAGATTCGCAGAACATTCCGGACACCTTTTTAAGGTAATCGCTTCTTTTTCAGTTTGTTCTTTTTTAAAAGTACCCATAATGCCCCCCTGACTTACAGTTCCACATGAAAAAGCTGTGACTGAAGACCTAAGATCAAAACGATTTAAAGGTTTTCAAAATCTTTTGTATACTCTATTTCACTATTTTCGACCAACTGACTCAGCCAATTACTGAATACCTCTGACTCTTTCTGCTTACGCAGTGAGGATACGGTGCCTGCTTTATCTTTATCAAAATCTTCCAGGGGTGGTTCCTCCTTCCCCCTGAATTTTATTACAAAATAACCTTTTTCTCCTTTTATAACCTCTTCATTCAGATTGTTTTTCTCAGAGAGCTTGAATGCTGCACCCGCAACATTTCGTTCAGAACCAATTTTAGGGATCATGGTATCCCTTTTAAACAATCCGGTGGTAACAATTTCAAGGTTATTCTTCCCGGCTTCCTCTTTTATATCGTCGCCCGCCTTTATCTTTTTCAGGAAAGACTCAGCGTCTTCTTTCGCTTTTGCATCCTGTTGTTCATTTTTCAGATCAACAGTGACCTCTGCTTTGATGTCCTCAAGGGGTGGAACAACTTCAGGTTTTCTATCAGCAACCTGAAGAATATAATACCCATTTCCGAAATCATATACGTCACTTACTTCATCATCTATCAGTTCAAAAGCAGTTGAAGTAAACTTTATACCTTCCTTTACCCCGTTTTGAGGCTGATTTCTTGTAATGAAATCGGTAGTAACAAGTTTCATCTTTCTCTCATCTGCAGCCTGCAGGAGGTCATTACCTCCCTCTGAAATATCCAGGACTTCTATTGCCTCATCATATGCAATCCGGTCTGCCTCCTCACCCATCAATTGATTTAGGATGTCAGGTGTGGCGTCTTTTAAGGAGGTCATCGACTTTTCATTAACCTTTTCAACCTTAATTATGTGCCATCCAAATTGTGTTTTTACAGGATCACTGACCTCCCCCGGTTTCATTGAAAAAGCTTTATCAGCAAAAGGTTTTACCATGGAATCTTCTGTAAATGCGCCAAGATCCCCCCCCTTGTCCTTTGAAGGGCCCTCGGAATATTTCTTGGCAAGTTCGGCAAAATCTTTTCCTTCCTTTGCATATCCAGCTATATCAGCAGCTTTTTTTCTTTTTTCTTCTACAACACTTTTCTCTGCACCCTGCTCTACCTTTATGAGAATATGACGGGCTTCTACAGTTTTTGGCTGGATATATTTTTCAGGATCAGCCTCATAATAATCTTTAACTGCATCGGCACTCATCTTTATATTTGATTTGTAAGAATCAGGGTTGAACTTTAAATAACGAACCTTGATTTTAGATTCAGTTTTAAACCTGTCCTTATTATCATCAAAATATTTCTTTATTTCTTCTTCAGAGGGGTTAATATCCTTGTACTTATCAGGGCTGAACAACACGGTATCAATATTTACGGATGAATTTGACCACTTATACCATTCCAATGCCTCATTATCAGATACTTTAACAGCACTTAAAATGATTTTTCTAAGTTTCTCAGTAAGAATGTTCTTCCTCATGTCCGTCTCAAACTTCTCGGGAGTCATTCGATTTGCAGCCAATATTCTCTTGTAAAACTTTATATCAAATTTTCCGTTGATCTTGAATGCAGTGTAGTCCTTTATTGCATTGTTAAGCTCTTTATCTGAAACTTTCAACTTGAGCTTTTTGGCTTCCTGGAGGATAACCTTCCGATTTATAAGCTGATCAAGTGCATTCTTCTCAACCCTTAAAAGTTTTATAAGCTTGTCATCCAGATTATCCCCGAATGACTTGCGATACTGTTCAAGCATATTGAAATATTCACTTCTGTACTCACCATATAATATGGATTCACCGTTAACAGTTACCACTTTTCCATTGTTGTTGTTATCCTGACCACCAGTACCCATTAAAACAAAAACAACGACGATCAACCCCAAAAGCACCTTGATTATCCAGGAAGAAGCATTCTCCCTCATTTTCCTGAGCATAAATAATTTCCTTTTCCTGTTAATTAATCTCTTATTTCTTTAAAAAACATTAAGTAGTTATTTTTATTTTCAATCGTGATTTTTGTCAATAGTTTCCAGCTAATCAATAGCATAATTTATCATGATATTGACAATAAAACATTACATTAAAAAAAATATTGACACATTTTTCAATTTCTTTATAATCAAAAATTCTTATGGGGCTGTAGCTCAGATGGGAGAGCGCATGACTGGCAGTCATGAGGTCAGGGGTTCGATCCCCCTCAGCTCCACCAATATTCTCAAATAAAATAAGGCGCCTGGTAATAGGCGCCTCTTTTGTTTCTATACAGGAAAACCACACACACATGACTATATTAGCTTTTATCAGGGATTCACTTTGACATATCTCTAATAATCTTTAGTATTATTTAACTAAAATGTATTTGTTGAAAATGAAAAACTTCTAATTTATGATTGGTCCAGTAATTGGGAGAGTTCAACGAGCAGGTTCCTATACTAAATTCCATATTAAAAAATGGGGGGGATTATATTATGTCAATTAACAAGACGGCCATAGTACAAAAATTTTTCCAGCTTGCAGGTGAAGGAAAGTGGGACGAAGTTGAGCCTTTCCTCCACCCCGATTTCGAGTTGATCCCAGCCACTTGTCAACCGTACGCCGGGGCTTATAGAGGTTTAAGAGGTTTCCAGGAAATAGTTCACAAAATATATAATGAAACATACGAACTTTATGAACCTACAGTGCTTGAATTTACTGAAGGCCCCCATACTGTTGTTGTATTGATTTCAGTGAAAGTTACAGGCAAAAAGACCGGACAAACGATTACAATGGACTTAGTCGAAGCTTTACGGTTTGAAGAAGGCAAGATAAGGTCGATTGTCCCATATTATTTTGACACAAAACTTCTGGTCGAGTTATAAATTTTACCGAATTTATTATTATTTGACAGGGTGGCTTTTGAATACTTTGCCCTGTCAAGAATGACGGCTTGGCCTCTCGTGGCTTTTACAAGACCTTATGTTTTATAGTTAAGTTTTATTAGTATAAAATATAATAGTTAGCAAGTTGTCGAGTACTTTTTTTGTTTAAGTGGTTGAAAACAGGGTTTTTTATAGGGTGGGCTTGGGTTTGCGCAGATTAGTGACTTGCTAACTTTTCATTGAAAGTTAGTAAGTTTATAGTAGAGATTGTAATTTCTTATATGTTTGTGGCTCATTCAACTTAAGGATTGTGGTATTAAATAGATCTGTCCCAGTTTGACTACTTTAATTTAACTACCACCTTCAATTTGATTGAGTGTATAGAATTTATTATCTACAATAGCTTTCTTTTTATAAATACGAATTGTTTTTCTCTCCATAGAAATAATCATTAATATATCTTGTGGTGCCCCACTAAGGGTATCAGTTAATAATGATTTAACCTCCTTTGTCTTTTCTTCTTCTACTACAGTCATTGTTCCTTTTGCGGCGCAACCTTCAAAAACTGCATCATAATGAACTAAAAATTTAATTTTTTTGGCCGGTTGGGCTGGTTCAAACAAGTTAAGACCTGCTAATCCTCTAAGGGCATTAAACGCCCTTTCTTGTTCATAACTTCCAGTAGCTGTCAGTCGTCCATCAACAACTTCGAGCTCCAAGTTACACTTTTTGTCTTTCCATATTCCATTAAAATTCGATGGTGTTATCTCTGTCAACGCATGTCCAAAATCCTTGTAGTACTCATGGACAGGAATCGCTTCCAAAGTTATTTTTTTCTCTTTTTTGTCTTCCTCTTCTTGCACAGTCTTAATTTGGGTAATATCATCGCCTATGTTCTTATGATAATCATCAATACTCACCGCCTTATCACATATCTTCTGAGCCTCAGACAAAAAACCGGCTTCAATTAGCTTTTTAGCCATATTGCTCATAGCTATAGTTGAACCGAGTTCCTCTGCTTTCCTATATGCTATCACAGATTTACAGTTGATATCAAAGCGACTATACTGGGCACCAATGTTATTCCAACTGCCAGATCCGCGCAGTTGATTTGGTATCTTCAGGTAATGTAGTAATGAAAGTTCTTTGTTTTCAGTTTGGGAATAGTTGTAAGCTAAGAAAAATCTCATATTAACATCGCCTGGTGTTAGTTCAAGTAATTTCTCAGTCAGACCAAAAATCTGGTCTTTATCATCATTAATCTCTGCAACATTACGCAACGTTTCAACTATAAGTTGGTTACCCTTTTCTATCGTAGGTGCCAATTCTTTCATCTTATTTATTAGAAATGAAGCACGCTCTGTGTCCCCTGAATGTGTAAATGCAATCACTGATTCACTATGTCTTGCTAACTGATCTTCACCTATAACAGCATTTACGGCCGCTTTTTGAAAAGATTCTCCCGCCTTTAAGTACTCCTTAAACACCTCATACCCTTTTGCTAAATATTTTTGAACTTCGCTATTTTGGGAATATTTTTTTGCCAAATTCTCTAAGTTTGATAAATTGCCGTCTTTTCCAGATAGAATTCGGTAATACTCCAGAGTTGCTTCCCAACTCTCCATATTTTCTGGAATCTGACCATCCTCTGTAGCCAGATAAGCATCGCTTATCCTTTGTTCTTCTTCAGGGTCTTCCATTATCATCATTTGTGATACAACAAATTCATAAGTTCCTTTCGTCCAATTATCATTTGGTTCAAACCAATCACGATGTTCTTTTTTTTCTTCTTGAATTTCTTTCTCAGTTTTTTCCTCCGGTTTTGAAGAATCTGCGGTACTAGTAGCCATAGCTTTTGGCTTTAAATTACGGATTGTTTGGCTAATTTCATGAAAAGACTTCTCTGGTGCATTTCTATCAAATGTTATGAATTCATGATTACCTTGTAAGCCACCTGGTGGGCGTGTGCCTTTCTCGATTAACAATAATAAATTCATTTCTCGCCCTATAGCCAACCCTATCTCTTGAATTATCCAATCTGATGTTTTCCAAAAATAACTATTGGCAGATCCTGATAATCGTTTTCCTATTAACCATGTTGGCTTTAGTTCATTAGGCTCAATCACCCTTTCCTTTTTAGTGCAAATACCGATGAAGAGATTTTTATCTTGAATTTTCTGCATCACTTTTTCTGCTAAATCTTTTGATTCTGCCTCTTTTGCGTGATCCCACGAAAAACCGATATTCATTTTTTGGAGTTCGGTAAAAATATTCAAGAATACCTGTACTAATGATTCATCATTTTCGTCAAAACTATGACCAATAAAAGCTTTAATTTCTTTCATTAGCTCAATCCTCATTTCTGGTTGTTAAGCAATGTATGGTTTAAATTTTTAGTGTGAATCTGTAAGTCTTTGGTGAGTCTATTTTGATTTTATAGTATTAGAAATATTGTATGTCAAGCAATAGGGTTATTAGGCTGGGATCGATTCTTATTTCTGAATGGATGTTCATCCGGTTTCTCACCATTCGTGTGTTATAACGTACAACTGAATTGATTTGTTCTGTTTAGTGACACATTTGTAACTGCTTTATATAAATGTATTGGGATTGGATTTGCGCAGATCAATGACTTACTAACTTATGCGCTAAAGTTAGTGAGTTAATAATAGAGCTTGTATTTTTTTATAAGTTTGTGGCTTATTAAATTCAAGGGTTGTAGTAAGTATGTATATTTAATATTACCTTGATAAATTCAAGACTTTTAATTTTCATAGTGGTTTTTTAGCATTATCACTGAAAAGTCTTGACTGTTTCGGAATATATTCGGATCTTTTCCGATCAAGCCGTTACTTGTCAATAATCACGGAGATTAATTGTGAAACCAAGAAAAAATTCAATCCCGGAAAATGTGAAAAAAATACACATTGTCGCTATTTGCGGAACAGGTATGGGGGCTCTTGCATGTATGCTTAAGGACCAGGGCTTTGAAATAACCGGGTCCGATGATAAAGTCTATCCTCCAATGAGCGAATTCCTATACAGCAAAGGTATAAATATAAACAAAGGTTTCAATTCCGAAAACCTTTCATACCGGCCTGATCTTGTTATTATCGGAAATGCTGTGGGAAAGGATAATCCAGAAGCGGCTGCAGCAATGAATCTTGAACTTAACTATTGCTCCATGCCTCAGGCTTTAAATAAGTTTATTGCCCATGGGAAAAAAGCAATCCTTGCAACAGGCACCCATGGTAAAACTACAACATCATCCATTATTGCCTGGATTCTATATAAAGCAGGGCTTGATCCTTCATTTATGATAGGAGGCATCTTAAAAAACTTTAGCAGCAATTACCGCCTTGGGAATGGTAACTATATTGTAATTGAAGGAGATGAGTATGATACAGCCTTTTTCGATAAAGGTGCGAAGTTTCTTCATTATGAGCCGGCCCTGGCTGTTCTTACAAGTGTTGAGTTTGATCATGCCGATATCTTCCATGATCTTGATCATGTAAAAAGTGTATTTAACACATTTATCTCAGGCCTTTCCAATAACAGTACTATTTTCGGATATGACGAAGATGAAAACATAACAGAACTTTTCATAAATAAAAAATGCAAGACACAACGGTACGGTCTCCGCAAAGATTCAGGCTGGCTTATCTCGGATATAAACATCTCACCGCCATGGAATAAATTTTCTGTCAAAAAGCACGGGAAAATATTCGGAACATTTAAAACAAAAATGATGGGGGCTCATAACCTTTTAAACATATTATCGGCAATTGCTGTTTGTGACTCACTTTCCCTGCCACTCGAAATCCTTCAAAAAGCCCTTGAAACATTTGAAAACGTAAAAAGAAGACAGGAGGTAAGGGGTGTCAAAAACAACATTACTATAATGGATGATTTTGCCCATCATCCCACGGCAGTACGTGAAACTATTAATGCCGTTAAACCTTTCTATCCTGAAGGCAGGCTCATCTCTGTATTTGAACCTAGAACAAATTCCAGCATGCGTAATGTATTCCAGGATATATATCCCCTGTCCTTTGACCGGGCTGACCTAATTTGCATAAGACAGCCCTCTCTTCTTGAAAAAATTCCCCAGGAGATAAGGTTTTCATCGGAAAAACTGGTGGCTGATCTTAAAAAAAAGGATAAAGATGCACACTATTTTCAGGATACAGACTCGATTATTGATTTTCTTGTTTCAGAAGCAAAGCCCGGAGACCTGGTTCTCGTAATGTCTAACGGGGGTTTTGACAATATTCACGAAAGGCTGCTTGGTTTATTGTAGACTTTTTATGAGTGCATCAATATTAGTAAATACGAATAATTCTTTGTGCGGGGTGGATAGGAATTTACTGACCTGTTATTTGCCTTTTTGATAAAGGAAATGCCCAAACTTTCTATCCTCGGTAAGAATGTGCCCAACAATCCAGTCCTTAAAAAATTTCATAAAACTGAAATTCATTTCAATTTTATCTGATTTTAATTTTTCCTGAATTTCTAAAACTACTTTTCTCAGACGTTCATGCTGTTTTTTATGTAAATCCTGTTCAGGAAAATTATGTTTCTTAAGAATCTTTTCTTCTCCAATGAAATGGCTTTCAGCAAGTTGAATAAATGCTTTCATTTCATCCTCTAACACAGTTTTGTTTTCACCATTATGGATGATTTCATAAAATCTTTTTATAGTTTCAAAAATCTTCTTATGATCATTATCCATTTCATCAATATTTATGCAGTATTCATCTCTCCACTGGAAAATGGGGATACTGCTGAACTCCGGAGATAATAGCATCCCTAATCTCTTCTTATATGTTTCAAAGAGTTTCCAGTTAATAATGGGAATATTGACAAGGGTTTCACTATTTATAAAATAAACCTCACTATCTTCTATTGCCCTGGCTCTGAAAAGAGAAGGTGTTTTAAAAAGAACATCACTTTCATTAAAAAAATCACCCTCATACGTAAATTCAAATACATCTTCATCAATAAATAATTGAAACGATCCTTTTATTATTATCAATAACCCGGATTTCTCTTTTAAAGGAATTTCTTCCCCGGCCTTAAATGAAAGCAAAGCCATGTCCTGAGAAAGTTTGTTTTGTATTAAGCTGGAAATGTTTTCCCCGAAAAGCCATGTGTTTTCCAGAAACTTTCTTCTTTCACGCGATGCGTCAATACCTTCATAAAGCCCGTTTCGCCTGACAAAGTCGATATATAAACTACATGGTATTTTAAGTGTATTTACATAATTAACAGCCCGATATGTACCCTTTGACATGGATCGCGTCAGCCCGGCACTCTCCCCGACATATCCTCCTGCAGACATCATATTGGAAGCATCGGCTTCATCCTGTATCTTCTCAACCTCGCCGGTCAAAATTAAATAAATATACTTGTGCTTTTCTCCTTTTCTAATAAGAATGGATTCAGGATTGAAGGTGACAATAGGATTGTTAAGCAATATGTCAAGCTGATCCATCTCAGTGGTAGAAAAATAGGATTTTAACAAGTTGTACGAGTATCTGCGCATGTAATCCTGATGACCGGGAATTAATACATCTATCATACCAAACGGGGCCCCGGAACCAATGGCTTTTTGCTGGTTTGTCAATTCCAGTGAGGTATGTGACAATATTATTTTTTTAGATTTATCATCTTCAAAATCTTCTGCATCACCATGGATCAAGCCCCCGCCTACATCTATCTTCTTTAGATCATGCTTTACCAAATACTTCTTTTTAATCCTCTCCATAAATTCTTTGGAGATTCCAATTTCCTCATCGTTTTCAGTGATCATGCCCTTTAAAACATCTAAACTTACTATATCTGCAAAATGAGCGTAGGATCGATAACCGTCCTCACATATTGTCCTGAAGACAAATATAGTTGTTTCCACCGGATGCGGTGAAAATACCGGCTTGACCTCCAGACCATTGATATTATTCCATTTATCAATTTTCAGGTCCTGAATCTCAAAATAATTGGAAAAGTTTTCCTCATCAATGGAAACCAGCGCGGAAAGTTTCTTGAATACAGAAGCACGTACGAGAGGGCTTGCATAGTATTTAATTCTATTGTCCGAGTGCATAAGTGTAGTAAGCCCTGCGAAGTGGTCATCGTGCGCATGGGTATGGAAAACCCCTTCAATTTCATTAACCCCTATACCTAAAGCTTTGAGGCTATATGCAATGTTTGGCCCTGAATCAATTAAATATAATTTCCCTTGAAACATCAGAACGCTTGCCATGCACGGGCGGTTAATATCCCAACCATCCCCCTCACCCGAATGTAAAACCGCAAAATATTCCCTTTTAGTATTATGAAAACCCAGCCGATAAGAAGGTATATAAGATTCATTATGCCCAAGATTAAGGTCAACTGTGCTTTTTTCACCTTCATATTCAAATTCAAAAACATTCAAACGGAGGCGACGAATAAAAACCCCGTTTATTATCTCGACACTATCCTTTCCGGTTATCCTATAATCAAGAAGATCTTCTGTATCTGGAATTTCTCCGAAAGCAAATTTCAACTTCAGCCGCATCATTTCACGAGCTTTTTTTGGAGATATGCCGGAATCTATAATCTCTTCTTCTGAAACCAGGCCGTAGTTTCCTCTATAGATATATTGCATCTGGGATTTAACCTGCTCTTCAGAACCAATAAGCAGGGGTTTCAAACCGGTATTTTGAGGGTGATCAGGTAGAATCATGCCTTGGAGATACAGCATTTGCAACACAGGGAATTCGGAAAGATTTGAAAAATCACCATTTTGAATTAAAATATCCGAAACTAATATGGCATTAGGGCCGGTTTCAAAAGCAACTCCATTCCTTTCAGTATTTGCGATCAGCCCTCTTTTTTTTAAATGTTTTACACTATCTGCCGGGCATCCACACAAGACATAAAGATTAGCTTCAGGTACCTCAACCCAGTAAACCCCCTTGCAAATCTGATGTTTTGCAATTTTAGGCATTTATTTCACTCCTTGTTCTCTATATCAGCAGTCAATTATTCCAAATCCCGATATCAACGAATGGTCTTAGTACCAACTGGTTAAAGTATGACGATTAAATTAAAAAGAATAAAATACATAATCAGGGATTAAAACCTTTTTTGTATATATCGAACAATATATTTATTATTAATCATCATGATAAAATTCAAGATTGCAAATATGGATGAGTATTTTCTGATTATATTAATACCCATAATACGTCAAGGCACGCGGTAAATATATCAAGAGTTTATGTCTTTACTTCACAAAAGGCCATGTTTTTGATCTATTTTAAAACAATTAACTATTTATCATGGATATTCCTTAATTTTCAACTAATTATTTCAATTCTTTTTATATCTTTCTATTATGACCTATCCAATATTTTTCGCGAATCAAGTTCTTTAAAACTTTACCCCCAGAATTTTTAGGCAGGACATCTACAAAATCTACAAATCTAGGTTTTTTGTAACCGGCCAGCTTCGTTCTGCAGTATTCAATAACCGCTTTTTCAGTAATACTTTTACCGGACTTTAAAACCAGCAAAGCCCTTACGCTTTCTCCCCAATCAGGATCAGGGACTCCAATTACGGCTGCTTCCAATATTTCCGGGTGAGAATAAAGGACAGCTTCAATTTCTGCAGGATAAATGTTTTCTCCGCCACTAATGATCATATCTTTCTTACGATCAACGACATAGTAAAACCCTTCAGCATCTTTCCTGAGCAGATCACCACTATGGAACCAGCCCCCCTTCATTGCTTCTATTGTAGCCTCAGGATTCTTGTAGTACCCTTTGGTAACAGTAGCCCCTCTATATATAGCTTCACCTACCTCCCCGACAGAAACTTCTTGTCCTTCATCGTCTATCAGGCGAATTTCAACAAGTGGGACAGCTTTGCCAATAGATCCGGGCTTTCTAAGTGCATCACGGGCATCAAGAATTGTCACCCCTCCATTCATCTCCGTTTGGCCAAAACAATCAAAAATTCCGGCATTAGGAAAGGTTTCAAGAATATGTTTTTTTACCCCAACAGGCATGATAGAAGCCCCGGTATTGAGTATTCTCAACGATGAGCAGTCGTAAGATCTTATGTTATCCACCTGGAGAAGCTGAATCCACATGGCAGGGACAAGAAAAAGTGTGGTGATTTTTTCGCGTGTGATAATCTCCCAGCTTTTTACCGGTTCAAAGACTTTATCAACATAAACAGCCGCACCAACATAGAACTGGGTAAGGGTATACCCCAGAGAGGCAACATGAAATAACGGGGGAATGCAGAGTAAAACATCATTATATTCCGTATGGTAAGCCATGGCCCATGAAATCGCATTGTTTAAAAAACTCTTATGTGAAATCACAGCACCTTTGGGTAGGCCTGTAGTTCCGGATGTATAAAGAATCAATGCATCGTCATCATCACTTAATACTATACTGGGCTCCTGATTCCGTTCTCCCTTTACGAGTTCATCATACTGCTTTATGTCCTTTTCAAATTCACCTCCTACCACAATAAATTCGCGCACAAGAGAAACATTTCTACGAATTTCCTTCACATTCTCGATAAATTCACAACCCAAAACCAGAATTTTGGCATCGGAGTTATTTAGAATATATTCTATTTCATTTGAAGCCAGGCGGAAGTTTATGGGAACAGCTATTGCACCTATTTTAAAAACTGCATAACAGGCCTCAAGTATCTCCCTACCGTTAGGAAGAAGCAATGCAACCTTGTCTCCCTTACCGACTCCCATTTGCTTGAGAGAATGCGAAAAAGCATTAATTCTTTCATTAAACTCCCCGTAACTCATACTGCCCTTCTCCCAGATTAATGCCGTTTTATCCGGAAATTTCCTGGCATTTCGAGCAATAACATCGCCAAGCAAAAGCTGATACATAGGGTTAAATTCTTCTCCCATTTTCCACTCCTGTATTATTTAAAATATTATAAATTCTTCAATAAAGAGGAATTCGTAAAAAGTATAACCGGTGGCTGCTTATCTAAAACCCTTAATATATAATAAAGTTATGTAGAAGCTGTTATAGAGGCAAGTCTGACTCCGAGCTCGAAAGCTTTTTCACAATCTTTTGGAAATTTTTCCCTGCGGCTTTTTGCTTTCTCCTCAGGATCAAATCTATCCGCAACAACCTTCGAATAATCTCTGAACTGATATGTATCAAAGCTGAAGAGAGATTCTGAAGCACCGAATATCATATTCAATAACATTTCGTTTGAACCGAGGTGCTGGCCGAACCCATAATTTTTCATCTCCAGCTCTGTTAAATTCATAGTATAAATCAGCCCGGTGTTTATTTTTTTTGGAAAAAGCGATTGGGGAGGGTCTGTATATGTCATATAAGGAAACACCAGTCTTTCAATGAACGACCTCATCTCTCCGGAAACGTTGAAATAATAAATCGGGGAACCCAGGATAATTGCATCAGCCTCCTCAACTTCTTCAAGGATTAATTCAAGGTCATCTTTTACTGCACACCTGCCGTAACTTTTACCACCTTTTGTTTTACAGGCAAAACAACTCATACACCCTTTAAAATTTAGATCATACAAATGAATCAGATCGGTATCGGCACCCTGTGATGCAGCGCCCTCAAGAGCTTTTTCGAGCAAAGTTGCCGTATTCCATTCTTTTCTAGGGCTTCCGTTAAATGCCATAATTTTCATAAGCTACACCCCCCGTTATTTTGAGACACTTAAAAATGATGAATTCGTAAAAAGTATAACCAATGGCCAAGCACTATAACGCAGTAGGTGGAAACTTTTTACGACGCCATCAAAAATAAGGTCGCCATTTTTATTATATTTATCTAAGATATAGTATTCAAAACAACCGTCAAGTCTTTTATTTTACGTACAATTTATAATTTAAAATCACCGCTTGAGTTATTTCTGCTTTGTTGATAACAATCCAATTATTAGTATAATAAAGCATGAATTCGAAGATAAAAAATAACTTAAAAAACTATAGTTCAGAATTTATTAATTTGTGGCCGGTACTAATTTGTTGCCGGTACTATAGACAAACATCAATGGTATTCTATGAATAAAAATATGTGTAACAAATTAATTTTATGCTGCCTTTCAATTATTCTTGCATATGGATGCGGTACTCCAAAAAAACATCCGCCCTTAAAAGGAACCCTAAAACCTTATAAAGTATTTGGGAAAAAGTATTACCCGTTACAGGATGCCTATAATTTCACTCAAAGTGGAATTGCGTCCTGGTATGGGAAAAAATTTCACGGTAGAAAGACAGCAAATGGTGAAATATATGATATGTATGCCATGACTGCAGCCCACAAGACTCTGCCCCTTGGAACCTATGTCAGAGTTGTAAATAAAGATAACAACAAGGAAATAGTGGTAAGAGTAAATGACAGGGGGCCGTTTGTAAGCGGCAGGATTATAGATCTTTCATACACTGCTGCAAAAAAGCTCGGAATGGATGTATCCGGTACTGCGAAAGTACGAATAATTGCTCTTGGCAGCAGGAGTAAACCCAATAAAAAAATTCAGACTCCGGGTAGTTTTACTCCTGCCAACTATAGCAAAGGAAATTTTACTATTCAGGTAGGAGCATTCAAAGACAGAAAAAATGCACAGAATTTGTTGAATAAACTGGCAAAAAAATACAAAAATGCTCATATGGCGACAGATCTTAACGATGTGGGAACATACAAAGTTCGCGTTGGAAAATGTTCAACACTTCAGGAGGCTGCTGAATATAAAGAAATTCTTTTAAAAGACGGTATGAGAAATGTATTTACTATTGCTGAATAAAGAACCCCGGCAAAAAAACCCGGGTATAGATATTTGAAATATTAATCTTAAGGTCTTGGATTCTCTGAAGACGATACAGACAGATTTGATTTATGAAAAAAGACCGTTTCAATTATAATAGAATTCTAAGCATCTGAATCGTGATCAACCGGTACCGGAATTTTCAATATAGGTATGCCTTCTTCTTTTAACTGCTTCTCTTCTTCTTTTGTGCTGATACCTTTTATATTCCTAGGTTCTGAAACACCATAATGGATTTTCAGGGCTTCCTTTGCAAAGTTACATCCTACATCATCAAAATTATTTTTCACATAATCGGTAATTTGTTCACCTATTTCTGCAAGGGCCTCCTGACGTATAGATACATCCCTGACATTATTATGGGAGGACTGTTTGGCCATTCCGAAGGTGGACAGCTTTTTGAATACTTTTGTCTCATTGCATACCGGACATGAAATTAGATCCTTTTTATTCTGGTCGTCAAAAGCCTTACCATCTTCAAACCAGCCTTCGAAAACATGATCATTTGAACATTGCAAATCAAATACTATCATACAAAATCCTTATTTTACTATATATTAAATAATCACATTTTTTACGTAAGAAAAACAGAGATTCTCCATATCGGGTTAACAAAGAATATTTAAAAAACAAATATTTTCAATAAAATATTTGTTTTTTCATCATATTTTTGTATTTATAGTTAATTTAGTCAAGTGAAATATAAAACAGTTATCCGGATATTTAAAAAGGTGAGAGAAAATATCATGAAACATTTAATTCTTTTAATAGTTTGTTTTCTTTTTTTTCCTGTTTCACTAGCAGCTGAAACCATGTATCTCGGTGATATAATGAAAATAACTTTACGAACAGGAAAAGGAATTGACCACAAGGTAATTAAAATGATTAAGACCGGTCAGGAAATTGAAGTGCTTGAACCTGATAAAAGCTGGACCAAAGTGAGAATGTCTGACGGAAAAGAAGGCTGGGTATTAAGTAGTTTTATTACACCTGAAAAACCTTGTGACATAATACTTGAAAAAATCGAAACCCTACATGAGCAGCTAAAAACTGATTTTGATACACTAAAAAAAGAAAATATCCATCTTAAACAAGAAAATCAGAACCTGAGTAAAGAACTTGAAAATAAAAAAAGTCTGGCTACCAGAATCAGCAAATCGTACGAAGACCTACAGGAAAGATCGTCAAATTTTATTAAACTTGAATCAAATTACAAAAAAGCTTCGGACAAACTGGATGACCAGGGGCAACAAATTAAGAAAATGCAAAAAAAACAATGGGACCGTTACATTTTAGCCGGCCTTATAGGAGCGGGGATACTACTCTTCGGATTCCTTCTTGGTTCCCTGTCAAAGAAAGAGCGGACACTTTCATCTTTTTATTAGGACACAATTAAATAAAACTTTGACCTTTAGGGCAGGTATATTAACTTTTCTTTAAAACATTATCATATGGAATGATTAACATGGAACATAAAACAGATTTTCTTGTAATCGGAAGCGGAATTGCAGGACTTACCTTTGCTTTGAAAGTTGCAGAATTCGGTAATGTAACGATAGTAACAAAAAAAGAAGTAGTTGAAAGCAGTACAAACCATGCCCAGGGAGGAATCGCTTCTGTTTTTGACGATATTGATTCATTTGACCTTCATATTCAAGATACACTGGAAGCAGGTGATGATATTTGCAACCATGATGTTGTAAAAATGGTTGTCAAAGACGGACCTGAAAGAATCAAGGAACTTATAAACTTAGGAGTTAAATTCAATTTAAAAAACCAGGCTGAAAATTCAACCGATTCTCCTGACTTTGATCTTGGACGTGAAGGTGGCCATTCAAGAAACAGAATCATTCATGCTCATGACATGACCGGAAAAGAGGTTGAAAGGGTTCTGGTGGAACAAGCCAGAAAAAATGAAAATATTTCCCTATTCGAGAATCATATGGCCATTGACCTAATTACCTGTTCAACTCGTATAAAAAGAGGGAGTGTAATAACAGACCAGGAAGATTTTTGCTGTGGAGCTTATGTACTGGACAGGAAATCAAATGTTGTAAAAACATTTAGTTCAAAAATAACCCTCCTTGCAACCGGGGGCTCAGGGAAGGTTTATCTATATACAAGCAACCCGGATATAGCAACAGGCGACGGAATTGCCATGGGCTACAGAGCAGGAACCAAAGTGGCTAACCTCGAATTTGTACAGTTTCACCCGACCTGCCTATATCATCCTGAAGCAAAAAACTTTCTTATTTCTGAAGCAGTACGTGGAGAAGGCGGTATCTTGATAAATACTTCGGGAAATAGGTTTATGGAAAAATATGATCCGAAAAAAGAACTTGCCTGCAGAGATGTGGTGGCGAGAGCAATCGACACTGAGCTTAAAAAAAGTGGTGATGATTCGGTTTTTCTTGATATATCGCATAAGAAACCTGATTTTGTAAAACAACGTTTTCCAAATATTTATCAAAGATGTCTTGAGTTTGGTATTGATATAACAAAGGACCCGATTCCGGTCGTTCCGGCTGCCCATTATATGTGTGGGGGCGTTGTTACAGATATGTCAGGCAGGACTGATATTCAGCGCCTTTATGCTATTGGTGAAACAGCTTTTACTGGTCTTCACGGGGCTAACAGACTGGCGAGCAATTCACTGCTAGAAGCTCTTGTTTATGCTGAAACTGCTTCAAATCAGGCTGTAATCGACCTGAAAAAATTGAATGATAAAGAGATCCCTGAATCGCCACGATGGGATGAATCAGGCACAACCAACAGTGATGAAGGTATAATGGTTTCACATGACTGGGATGAGATAAGACATCTAATGTGGAATTATGTAGGAATAGTCAGATCAGATAAACGCCTATCAAGAGCCAAGCGTAGAATTGACAATATTCAGGAAGAAATTAATAGATATTACTGGGACTTCAAGATCACACCTGATCTTATAGAACTTAGAAATATTGCACTTGTGGCGGAACTTATTATAAAATGTGCAGAGCACAGAAAAGAAAGTCGCGGCCTTCATTACACAATAGAATACCCTGAGAAGAATGACAAACTGTGGAAAAAAGATACATTTCTGAGAAGACCTTTGGTGGGGTAGAATAAATATTTTTTCCACACAACACTTTTGATGGCGTCGTAAAAAGTCAACTTGGGATGGCAAAGTAAAAAGTTCAAGATCAAGGAGCCGCAAACCCCGAGGAGTGAGACATACTTGTCGTACGCCACAGTGACGAAGGATGCAGCGCAACGCAGATATTGGACTTTTTACTAAGCCATCATCATTGACAACATTAATTTGTGCATTAATATATTTAATCAGCTGAATAATATTGAGATAATTACACAATAAAATAGTGCAGAAATATCAAGGACCTAAATGACAACAAAACGAGATTACTATGAAGTCCTGGGAGTCGGTACCAATGCCGACGACAATGAAATAAAATCATCCTATCGAAAACTCGCATTAAAATATCACCCGGACAGAAACCCGGATAATAAAGAAGCCGAAGATAAATTCAAAGAAGCTGCAGAAGCTTATGAAGTCCTCAGGGATGCTCAGAAACGCCAGATCTATGACCAGTATGGGCATCAGGGACTTGAAGGCACCGGTTTCTCAGGGTTTGGCGGATTTGATGATATTGCCTCAAGTTTCGGGGATATTTTCGAAGAATTTTTTGGTTTCGGATCCAAAAGGCGCACACAAAATCGAAGACAGCGAGGGTCTGATTTACGTTATGATCTGACCATTGATTTTATGGATGCAGCTTTTGGAACTGAAACTGAGATAGATCTTGAAAAAATGGAGTTATGTCCTTCATGCGAAGGCAGCAGATGTGAGCCTGGAACCAGCCCTGAAAGCTGCGGCCACTGTGAAGGTACCGGTCAGGTTTCCAGAGTACAGGGTTTTTTTACTGTAAGGACCACATGCCCCTACTGCAGAGGCAACGGCCAGACCATAGTCAGTCCCTGCAATGAATGCAGCGGAAGAGGACAGATTCATGTAAGTAAAAAGGTCGCATTGAAAATACCAGCAGGAGTAGATACCGGTTCAAGGCTCCGCCTTACCGGTGAAGGTGAAGCTGGATCTAACGGCGGTCCTCATGGTGATCTTTATGTATTCATTAACGTAAAACCCCATAAGGTTTTTCAACGGAACAATTATGATGTGATGTGCGTCATCCAGATTTCATTTGTTCAGGCAGCCCTTGGTGACAGGGTGACCGTTCAGACACTGAAAGGTGAAAAGTCGCTGGATATACCTAAAGGAACCCAATACGGTGACACTTTTCGCCTAAGAGGCGAGGGGATCCCATCCCTTCGAGACACTAGCAGGGGTGACCAGATAATTCAGGTTGATGTAAAAACTCCTACAAACCTGAACAAAAAACAGGAAGAGATACTTAAAGAATTTGCAAAGCTTGATTCTGACAAACTATCCAGCAAATTAAAAAATTTACTTAAAGGTAATTCATCAAAAAAGGCACAATAATATCATAAAATAAAAACGGAGAACTTAACAATATGTTTGAAATAAAGGTTCTATCTCATTTTGCAGCAGCACATAAACTGCAGATGGTTGCCAAAAAATGCGAAAATCTTCACGGTCATAACTGGAAAATAGAATCCTGCGTAGTTGGAGAAAAACTGAACGAAGCTGGTGTTTTAATGGATTTTGGCGAACTTAAAAAGTATATAGCCAAAATTATGGAAAGACTTGATCATAAATACCTGAATGATCTTAATCTCTTCAATGACAATATCCCGTCATCGGAGAACGTTGCCAGATATATTGCTGAAGAACTCCAGAAATACCTTGAAGGCACTTCTGCAAAAGTGTCACGCATAAAAGTATGGGAATCAGAAAACTCCTGCGCCACATATATACTTTAAGCCAACTTCATCTTTTTTATGAACCCGTAAAATGATGAACTCGCAAAAAGTCAACTTGGGATGGTAAAGTAAAAAGTTCAAGATCAAGGTGCCGCAAATCCCGAGGAATGAGGTGTTCTTATCGTACGCCGCAGTGACGAGGGATGCAGCGCAACACAGATATTGGACTTTTTACTAAGCCATCACCTTTTCTTCCATTCATTTATAAGCTCATCCCTGGTTACAACCGCCCTGACATCCTCTACATATTCCATAACATTCTCAACACCACCCTCCTGTCGATCAACCAGAGACACAACCCTTACAATTTCGAGTCCTTCAGACCGGGCACGTTCAATGGCTTTTATTGTTGACCCCCCGGTTGTAATAACATCTTCAAGTATAACTACCTTACCATTTTTCTTAATATCACCTTCAAGCCATTTTATAATACCGTGGTCCTTCTGGTCTTTACGAATTGAAAAAGCATTTACAGGTTTCTTTTTCAATTCTGATACAAAAGAGGTTGCCACTGCTATAGGATCAGCACCGAATGTAAGCCCGCCAACCCCGTCAATTTCAAGATCCTGAATAAGCTCAAATACAAGATGACCTGTCAAAAACATCCCTCGTGGATTTAATATGGTCGGTTTGCAATTGACATAAAAATTGCTCATTTTGCCTGAAGCAAGTTTGAATGACGGATCTTTGGTGTACTTAAAAGACTTTCTGCATAAAAATTCAATTAGTTCCTGTTTCATATAATTCCTGTTTATTGTTCAAAGGTATAGCGGTATATGTAAAATTTCTACGACACAATCAATTACGAATGTATTAACTCCGCCTTTAATACAAGAAATTGTTGATTTTATATTTATTATTAGATAAAAAACCTCCACTGAGGCGGAAGAAGCCTTTTATTGGGATTCAGTGGAGGTTTTAAGCAAGGAAAACTAATTACAGCACTCCCCGAACTCGGTAAATTCATACCAGTATTAATTTAACAGGTCAATTTAAAAACTGTCAGCAGAATCAATAAAGGTTTATATGAACATTGGTAATAATAGAATAACCTTAATTGAAACTAAATTTTAAAAAGTTATCCATTTTTTAATTAATTTTTGCATGTTATAATCAAATCTTAAAAAAGATATCACAATTGAAACAGGCATGAAAAAATAATGACCAAAAAAAACAGTAATGACCAAATAATCCGCATGTTCCACGTTTATAAACGTTACGGGGCAAAGGCGGCATTATTTGATATTACGCTTGACATTTACAAGAATGAATTCCTTCTTGTAACAGGGCCGAGCGGTGCGGGTAAATCCACCCTGTTAAAGCTTCTTTATCTTGGTGAAGCAACCTCAGAAGGCCAGATATTAATTGACGGGATGAACCTTACCAGAATTACAAACAACCAAATACCATATTTCAGGCGTATGTTTGGAATAATATTTCAAGATTACAAGTTAATCCCAACAAAAACGGTATTTGAAAATATTGCGCTTGTCCTTGAAGCTTCAGGGAAAAAAGCAAGTTATATTCAGAAAAAAGTAAACTCTGTATTACGGACCGTTGGTATGGAAGAAAAACTAAATTCATACCCGCCAAGCCTTTCAGGTGGAGAGCAGCAAAGAATAGCCGTAGCCAGGGCCATCGTCGGGGAACCAAAAATAATCCTTGCAGATGAGCCAACCGGCAGCCTTGACTCAGACTCGGCCAATATCATCATGAATCTTCTCCTGGACTTTCACAAACGCGGGGCAACAATTGTCCTTGCAACTCATGATAAAGAGCTTATCAGTAATTCAAACGGGAGAAAAATTTATCTCAAACAGGGACAGCTACAACAATAAACAGCCTTAAACATTTGGTGGCGTCCATCGGTTATACTTTTTACGAGTTCATCAACATTTGAAAGTCGGACTAATGATTTTTCCTACAAAAAGAGCACTACAGGATATGCGCAACAACAAGCTGCTGCATATTATCACGATAGTTACAATAGCCTTATCTATTCTGATCGTAAGCGCTTTTATTCTGTTCTTTATTAATGCAAGTGATGTAATGAGTTCGTGGAAGAAGGGTGTCCGCATAATGGCATACCTTAAAAATAATACACATGAAAAGGAATTCCCCGAATTAAAGAATAAAATAATAGACATGTATGGTGTTCAAGACGTAACGATAGTAACTAAAGAAGAAGCTATGGAGAGCCTGAAAAATCAGATGAGCAGACAGGCTTCAATTTTTGAAAACCTTAGAGAAAATCCCCTGCCTGACGCTTTTGAAGTTCGAATGATAGCCTCTACACAAAACTGGGAGAAGATTGAGGATCTGGCAAAAAATATCGAATCTCTTTCTGCGGTTAGTGATGTAGAGTATGGTCAAAGATGGCTTGGCCGTTTTACAAGCATATTCACACTTTTCAGGCTGGCTGGTTATGCTATGTGTGTTGTGTTTTTTATGGCGTCGGTCTTTATCGTAGCAAATACTATTCGCCTTCTATTTTATTCACGACATGACGAGATTGAAATAATGAGACTGGTAGGAGCTACCGACAATTTCATAAAAGCTCCTTTCTATATCGAAGGAATGTTACAGGGAGCATTTGGAGGTGTTGCCGGTATATTTATTCTTTTTCTAATATTTGCGGTCATTGCCGCAAATATTGAGCAAAGCTCCATAGCCTATATGTTTGATATCAGGTTTCTTCCCATGGAAGTTATTACGGGAGTAATATTTTGCAGCATAATAGCCGGATGGTTGGGATGTTTTCTTTCTCTCAAACAATATGTAAAAAATTAATAAAAGCCTTATTTGTTATCCTTATAATGATTACACTTGGGATAGCTTCAGGAAATGCAAATGAAATAGGGATAATAACATCATACAAACTTAATATACGAATCAAACCTGATCGTAATAGCCGGACAATAAAAGTACTTAATAAAGGAACAAGTGTTACTATTATCAGTCACTTGAATGAATGGATAAAGGTAACTCACAACGGGGAAACAGGTTATATCCGAAATCGAGAAATATACGTTAAAATTTTAAAAAAGAAATTAAGAAAAAGCACTGTAAAGAAAAAAAATATTCAAATAACTACTATTACAGAAGATGATCTTGGCGATATAGATAAAGCAAAAGCAAAAGCAAAAGATATAAACCGGGAAATAAAAAAGCAGGAAGCCGAAGTTCGTGAATTCAGTAAAAAAGAGTCGATAGTTATTAGCGGCCTTAATGAAATCGGGCGAGCCCTTAACAAATCAAGAAAACGAGTATCCATCCTTAAAAAAGATCTGGCAGTTGTTGAAAAACAAATCAGCGCAACAAATAGAGAATCAAACGAACTAATAAAAACAATTAGAATCGGTGAGAGATACACCGCCAGCCGTATGGTAGCGCTATACAAACTGAATTTACTTGGGAAAATGCATATTATGGCATCGGCAGATTCCATGTATGATTTAATACAACGTAAGGTAGCTGTTGAACATATCCTTTATTATGATGATCTGACACTTAAAAACCATTTAAAAAACAAAGTCCGGCTGAGAGATACCCTTGAAGTCCAGAAACAAAAAAAAAATGAGAAGCTGTCAATTCAGAATACATTAAATGAACAGATCAGGAAAATGACGAGTGAGAAATTAAAACGTTCATCGGTATTAAAAGAAATCCGTAACAAAAAATCCTTAGAACTTGCATCAATACAGTATTTAAAACTTGCCGCAAAAGACCTTGATAAAACCATAGTTGCTCTGCAAAAAAAATTCAAACCATTTAAAAAATTCTCTGCATACAAAGGAAAGCTTAAAATGCCTGTTAAAGGGAAGATAGTCACTTCTTTTGGAAAGTATAATAGTACTAAATTTAACGTTGTCAATTTCAGAAGCGGCATTGACATAAAGGCTGAAAGGGGGAAGCCAATAAAATCTGTTGGCGCAGGCCAGGTACTTTATGCAAGCTGGTTCAAGGGATACGGTAACATTATCATAGTTGATCACGGAGACAGTTATTATACTATCTATGCTCATGCTGACGAGCTGTTAAAAAAAAATGGCGACAAAGTAAAAACAGATGATATAATTGCAACAGTAGGAGATACCGGTTCAATGATCGGTCCCAGTTTGTATTTTGAAGTACGTCATCATGGAAAACCGATAAACCCAATCGCCTGGTTAAGAAAAAGCTAAAGGAGTATTTTATGTTCAAAGGCAGAAAAAACATTAGGATTTGTTTGTTAATGATCCTTAGTATAATTGTATTAACAACCTGGACAGACTCTCACAGGGCTCTTTTTGCAAAAAGTGAAGAAACTTATGAAGGCCTCAAAGTCTTTTCAGATGTTATTGAGGAGATTGAAAATAATTACGTAGACCAGGTTGATTCTAAGGAACTGGTAAGAAATGCAATTCAGGGAATGGTTCACAGCCTTGACCCCCACTCTCAATATCTCCCCCCAAAAAGTTATAAGGCTCTAAAAGCCGACACTAAAGGCGAATTTGGGGGTATCGGCATTGTAATAACAATGCCTAAAGGTATTCTTACGGTTATATCCCCCATAGAAGGTACACCCGCTGATCGGGCAGGTGTACAATCAGGAGATATCATAATAAAAATTGACGGTGAATATACCAAGGATATGAAGCTATGGGATGCTGTGGATAAAATGAGGGGTAAAAAAGGCACCCCGGTTATTATTACAATAACAAGAAAAGGGGTCGGCGAACCAATAGAATTCACACTAGTTCGTGATATCATCCCTGTGATAAGCGTCAAATCAACAACACTCAAACCGGGATTCGCATATATACGCATAACCAACTTTCAGGATAAGACAACAAAAGAATTAGAAAATGCCTTAAATGAACTCGAGGGAAAAGAAACACAAATAAAGGGCCTTATATTGGATTTGCGGAATAATCCTGGAGGGCTCTTGAATGAATCGGTATCAGTTTCAGATCTTTTTCTGGATAAAGGAACAATTCTTTCGATAAAAGGCCGCCATGAAAAAAACACAAACCATTTTACCGCTAATCCTAACAAGGTAAAACGGGAATACCCGATTGTTCTTCTTATAAACAGCGGTAGCGCCAGTGCTTCTGAAATAGTCGCAGGGGCTCTGCAGGATAACAAAAGAGCTCTTATTCTTGGAACAACCTCATTTGGCAAAGGTTCGGTACAAACCGTAAAACCTTTAAGAGATGGTGCTGGCCTGAAATATACTATTGCAAGATATTATACTCCAAGTGGAAAATCAATTCAGGCCAAAGGCATTGAACCTGATATTGTTGTAAAACAAATGATTTCAATAGATGAGAATGACAATGATGACAAATACATGAAAGAAAAAGACCTGAAAAATCATCTCCAGGCGGAACCTGAAAAAGACAAAAAAACTAATAAAAAAACTGAACTGGAAAAAACAAAGTACGGTTCTCTTAATCTCGATAAGCTCAAGGCAGACAACCAGATAAGTCGCGCACTGGACATTCTTGTCAGCTATGGTGTCTTCACAAAACTGAAAAATGCATATACTTCAGAGAATCAAAAGAATTAAAAATTATATAGAAGATAGGTCCATGGGAAAAAAATATGGCAAAAAGAAAAAAGAAAAAGAATTCAGGACGGGGGAACCTTTTCAAGGCCTCTGCAGGAATCTTTTTCCTGGTTCTTATAGTTGTTTCAGCAGGAATTCTGGCACATCTTTTTATACCTGTAACTGATTCTTCCCGGTCAGGAAAACCTGACATTAAAAAAGCTGCATTTAAAAAACAAAAAAAGAATCTGCCTGAATATGAAATCTACACTGATGAAGTAAACAAATATGACAAACCTGAACCCGTAATATCACAAAAAACCGGGAAACCGTTAGATAGTCTGCCTGTTGTAGCTATAATTATTGACGATTTGGGATTTGACAAAAATATTGCAAGTGATTTTCTTACACTTGATATACCACTAACATTTTCCATACTTCCATACAGTCCATATAAGAAAAAAATTTCAGCTGCTGCCAGAAAAAAAGGAATAGAAATAATGCTGCATCTGCCGATGGAGCCCGTTGAATACCCTTTAGTCCAAATTGAAGAAGGGGCGCTATTAACATCCATGTCCCCAGACGTCATGATAAATCAGCTCAATAAAAGTCTGGATTCAGTGCCTTACATTAAAGGTGTTAATAATCACATGGGCTCAAAAATGACTTCAATATCTTCACAGATGCGCCAGATATTTACAATTCTTAAGAAAAGAGACCTCTTTTTTATTGACAGCCGAACTACCATAAATACTATCTGCAAACCCTCAGCCCGACTTCTTCAACTCCCTTATGCTCAGCGGGATGTTTTTCTTGATCATAGCCAGGAATATCAGGATATTAAAAAACAGATAAAACGTCTTTTGTATATTGCTTCTCAAAAAGGAATTGCCGTTGGGATAGGTCACCCATACCCTGTTACATATGAAGTACTCCGAGAGGAACTGCCGAGTATTAAGAAAAGTGTCAAACTTGTATTTGCTTCTGAAGTTGCTCAAATACCGAATTGAAAGTAATAAAAAAGCGATATGCTGTAAGAAACATGCCGCTTTATATTATTAAAAAATCAGTTAATAAAGAATTTATAAGCTCTTAAAAAGTAAATTTAGGATGGCAAAGTAAAATGTTCAAGATCAAGGCGTCGCAAATCCAGAGAAATGAGGCGTACTTGTCGTACGCCGCAGTGACGAGGGATGAAGCGCAACACAGGTATTGGACTTTTTACGAAGCCATAAAGGATTGATTTACTCTTAAAAAGTAAATTTAGGATGGCAAGGTAAAATGTTCAAGATCAAGGCGTCGCAAATCCAGAGAAATGAGGCGTACTTGTCGTACGCCGCAGTGACGAG
>JABHLN010000020.1:0-19443 GCA_018693105.1 Desulfobacterales bacterium
AAACTGCTGAAACAATAGAAGATATGGACTTGCCTGGATTGAAGGTACATGAACTGAAAGGTAAGCGTGCAGGAACATGGGCTGTGAAAATAAGTGGCAACTGGCGTGTTACCTTTAAGTTGAAAAAAGGTGACGTTTTGGACGTAAACTATGAGGATTATCATTAGAGGTAAATGCCATGCGTATGCACAATCCGCCACATCCAGGCGAAATGATCAGAGAAATGTGTGTTGAGCCCCTTGGCTTGACTATTACCGATACCGCCAAGGCCTTAAAAGTCACACGAAAGACTCTCTCGAGTATTCTTAATGGAAGAGCAGGGATTAGTCCGGAAATGGCCTTGAGACTGTCTAAGGTTTTCGGCCGTACGCCGGAAGGCTGGATGCGACTGCAGTTACAATATGATTTGTGGAAAGCAGAGCAGTCCCTCGATATAAGTGATTTGCAGCGTATAAAGGCTGCATGACTAAAAAGCACTCCAGAGAACATGCTGCTGCAAGGGGTGTCGCAAAAAGATGCGCCCTCTTGAGCAGCCCTGTTGGGCATCAATAAATATATCGCTGAAAATGATTTAAACTCGCAAATGGTGTGCTAATACAAATCGCGTCAAAATGGAGAAGAATTAGAAATGAATGAAATCATCTGCCCCCACTGCAAGAAAGCTTTCAAAGTTGATGAGGCTGGGTATGCGGACATTTTGAAGCAGGTCCGCAATAGTGAGTTTGAGCAACAGTTGCATGAGCGTCTTAAGTTGGCCGAGAAAGAAAAGCAAAACGCAGTTGCGCTCGCCGAAGAAAAGGTTGGCAGTGAAATGCAAAAGACTGCCGCTGCAAAAGACGCAGAGATTCAAGAATTGAAAGCGAAATTAGATGCTGGGGAGACAGCGCAGAAGCTTGCTGTCACTCAAGCCCTAAGCGCTGTGGAAAAAGAACGTGATGAGCTTGCCAACGAGCTGAAACATTCCAGGCAAGCTAACGAGACCGCTTCGAAGCTAGCCGAGGCTAATCTATCAAAAGAGCTTCAAGAAACCGCAGCGAAGAAGGATGCAGAGATTCACGATCTAAAAGCGAAGCTCGACACTAACGAAGTTGCGCAAAAACTTGCTATTACTGAGGCAGTTAGCGTTGTCGAGAAGGAGCGTGACGAATTAAAGAACGGTCTGAAGCAAGTTGAGCTTGAAAAGGAAATCGCCGAGAAGTCGCTCAAGGATAAGTACGAGACGCAGATCAAAGATCGGGACGACGCGATAGATCGTCTAAAGGATATGAAAGCTCGCCTGTCGACGAAGATGGTTGGCGAAACCCTCGAACAGCACTGTGAAACAGAGTTCAACCGTATTCGCGCGACAGCGTTTCCAAGAGCCTATTTCGAGAAAGATAACGACGCAACCACCGGCAGCAAGGGTGACTACATTTTCCGTGACTCGGACGAGGCAGGCACTGAGATCGTTTCGATCATGTTTGAAATGAAGAACGAAAATGATACCACCGCTACGAAGAAAAAGAACGAGGATTTTCTAAAGGAACTTGATAAGGATCGCGCTGAAAAGGGGTGCGAGTACGCAGTGCTGGTATCTCTGCTAGAATCTGACAGTGAGCTTTATAATTCCGGGATCGTTGACGTATTTCACCGCTACCCAAAGATGTACGTAGTTCGGCCGCAGTTCTTTCTTCCAATGATTACGTTGCTGCGTAACGCAGCTATGAAGTCATTAGAATATAAGACGGAGCTTGCACTCGTTAAGTCACAGAACATCGACGTTACCAACTTTGAAAACGACCTCGACAAGTTCAAAACCGCATTCGGAAAGAACTACGACATTGCGTCTAGGAAGTTCCAAACAGCAATTGACGAAATTGACAATTCAATAAATCATCTACAAAAGACGAAAGATGCCCTGCTTGGAACTGATCGACAACTGCGGCTTGCAAATGATAAGGCGCAAGATGTTACGGTCAAGAAATTAACTCGGCGCAACCCTACAATGGCGGTAAAGTTTGAGGAGCTTAAGAATCAAGAGCATTCCGATAATGAATAACTGGTAAGTGAAGCACTAATGCCCAAATCAATTCAGTGGAACAAAAAAGTCTCTAACTATTGATATAATTTTTGGCCAAAAGTTGACATGCTATCTTGTACGCCTTCACTCCTTGCTAATCAACATAGCTTATATATTCTCCCCCATAGTTGGGATAATTATCCATCTTTCATACTTTTTTCAGAGTTCATCGATAGTGTGATTAAAACACATGAATCAGGCAAAAGTCATATAATTTATGGATCTTAAAATGTTAAGTTATTTACTAATATAACAAACGTTTAAACAATCCCCTCTGTGGTTATATTTACGACTTTATCAATATTTGATAAAGTCGTAAAAAGCATAAATGATGGCTAAGTAGAAATCTTCATATACAAGGCATAGCTGTTGATCAGGAGTGAAGGCATACATTTAGTATGTCGAGCTTCTGATCAACAGCTATAACGCAGTAGATGGAGACTTTTTACGACGCCATCAATAATTTAACTATGAAAAAAATCAGCCTGATGTTATAAACTATAAGATTAATTCAGGAGACTGATAATGAGTTCAGAGGGAGAATGCAGGTTTGCCACAAACCGTGAACTGGTTGAAAATGAAAACCAGGTTCGGGAAAAAACGGATGAAAATGGAAATAGATGGTACCGAGCCTATACAGGAAGCGGTGCACATTTTGAAAGCTGGCTGGCCCAATGCAAAGAACTTGGTGAAGTAATGGTCGAAGAGGTCGAACCTGATGGATATATATGTCTTGAGGGACAAGATGAAAAATTATTTAGAATATGGGTGAAATATAAAGACCCTGATAAATAGATGATTTTGATAAAAATATTTTAAGGAGTGTTTCATGCCTATTTTTGAATTTGAATGTATTAAATGCAGCCATCAATATGAAGAACTGGTTTTTTCATCTGATGATACACAATATGAATGCCCAGTATGTAAAAGCGGGGATGTACGGAAACTGATTTCTGCAGGAAGTTTCAGGCCAAATGGAATTCCAACCGGTTCCGGCGGCTTTGAACCTCCAGCATGCAAGTCTGCCGGCGGGGGCTGAGGCGTTTAAACAATCCTCAGTTTTGAGGATATGATTTCTAATGATGTTATAATTTTCCCGGTATATCCGGGGTAGGGAACGATACATTTCAGCAATGCGATTTTTAAAAGATAAGGAGGCGGTTCATCCGAGTGGTGAATGGCTGGTTTTTAATAGTGATGATCATTCATATCTCATGAATGGTAAGGTGCCTTTAACAAGTGTAACAAGGTTTATAAATAACTTCTTTGAAAAGTTTGATACTGAAAAGGCAAGTAGAAAGTATTCATTAAAGCATGGCCTTAGACAACAGGATGTTATAAAGATGTGGGAGGAAAGAGGGCGTGAAGCAAGAGAACTTGGAAACCGTGTCCATTTTTATGCCGAGTGTCTTGTAAAAGGAGAAAATCTCCCAAAACCAACCTCTGGAAAAGAATCTGTTTTTTACAAGGTCGTTGATAATTCAGTTTCAAAGCTGTTGGCAAAATATGAACTTGTTGAAGCTGAAAAAATCGTTTTTGACCCGGCAAATAAAATCGCAGGAACAATTGATTTAATCCTGAAAGATAATGATAATGGTGATATAGTTGTTTTTGACTGGAAAACATCAAAAGAAATTAAAACGAGTAATCCATGGCAGAGCGGTAGACCGCCTATCAGACATCTTCAGGACTGTAACTACAATCATTATTCACTCCAGTTGAACTTTTATAAAAAAATACTGAGAGATGAAAACTATTATCCGGGATGCGGTTACAGGATAGGCATCGGGCAGCTTACCCCAGGTGGAATGAACTGGCTTAAAATTAAATCAATGGATAATGAAGTCGCTGATATGATTGCCTGGTAAAACTATAACCCAGTAGTCCCGCTATAGTGGGATCTACGACGCCATCAATAAGTTAACTGATAAGGGAATTATACTTATGTCAAAAAAATATCCTGAATGTCCGCTTTACAATCATGCGAATTGTAAAGATTATTATAACCCGAAACTTTGTGCTCTTGTAAATAAAGATAAAATTTGTCTGAAGAAAAAACAAAAATCAGATTCAAAATAATGGGAGAAAAAACCACATGATCAGAGTAACTATTACAGGAAGATTGGGAAAAGACCCAGAAATTAGATCCTTTGGCGATAACAATGTATGCAACTTCAGTGTTGCCAGTAATTCATATCAGAAAGGTGGCGAGGTTACTACCTGGAGAAATATATCGGTATGGGGAAAGCAGGCCGATGCTTGTATGAAATTCCTGAAAAAGGGGTCATTTGTGATAGTTACCGGAGAAGAAGCGGATAGAAAATATGATGGTGGTGTGTCTGTTGATGTTCGTGCATCGCATGTCGAATTTGGACCAAGAGAAAGCTCAGAATCAAGAACTTATGAAAGTCCACAGGGGCAAGGTCAAGGTATGGGATCAAGCTCCGGGGGTGCAAAAACTGCTTTTGAGGATGTTCCGCCTATATCTGATGATGATATACCTTTTTGATGGCGTTGTAAAAAGTCCAATATCTGCGTTGCGCTGCATCTCTCGTCACTGCGGCGTACGGTAAGTACGCCTCATTCCTCGGGATTTGCGACGCCTTGATCTTGAACTTCTTTCTTTGCCACTCCAAGTTGACTTTTTTACAAGTTCATCCTTTTTAATTGTCAGATAAATTCCACTTTAGGAGAGAGGCCATTATTCAGTTCAATTAATGCCCCTTCACCTGAACGCCCGATGCTGCAGTTTACAACAAGTGTTTTATTAACAAAGGCAGACCCGGTGCTTTCGTGAATATGCCCGCATATTACAAGACAGGGCTGACATCTGTTTATTGATTCATAAAGGCTTTTGCAGCCGGCATGATACTTGCCGAGGACTTCATCAAGAATTCCAAATGGAGGAGTATGGGTAACAAGAACTGAATCCCTGTGCAGAAGAGGCTCTATCTTATCAAGAACTTTTCGTTCATTAAAAGCAAGGCGGGAGCTAAACGGCACAGGTATGGTTCCGCTTATGCCTACAAAACATGAACCGTTTGTATGCACCTCCTTTAAATGAAGAGTATGTATGGAATCAGATCCATCAATAATTTTGTCAACTCTTTTCAGATCAGAATTCCCGCGAACAGTAAGAACCGGTATTGATAAACTATTCAATTGGGAAAGAATAGGTTTCGGATTAATATAGTTTGTGATGTCTCCGGCGACAATTAAAGCATCAGGTTTATATTCTTCAATATTTTTCTTTATTATTTCTAATCTGGCTTTCCTGCTGTGTATATCAGCTACAGCGTATACTAACATTTGATTCTCCAATGTTGATGGCTTCGTAAAAAGTCCAATATCTGCGTTGCGCTACATCCCTCGTCACTGCGGCGTACGATAAGTACGCCTCATTCCTCGGCATTTGCGACGCCTTGATCTTGAACTTTTTACTTTGCCATCCAAAGTTGACTTTTTACGGGTCCATCAGTATTGATGGCGTTGTAAAAATATTGACCTTTGTTTATTATTAAAAATGTAAATTGTCAAAAATATTTATCTATATGATCCAGGTAATACCTGGCCTTGAGTTTTGACAGTTCATTAATAAGGCTGGCTTCTTTCAAAGAATGAGAGTCTGCGGAAAGAACATCATTAATTTTATTTTCAAAAAGTTCTTCATCATCAATTGATACTGCAAGAAATCGAGCCTCAAAGAGATCAGCAAGAAGGAACCTGCCGTTAGTTATTGATCGTGCATCCTTAAACAATTCTGTAGAATTTTTAACTCCTCCCCCAAGACCCATATAGGAGGGCATCATAGCATAATAGGCTGCCATGAAAATTTTACCGGTACCAAAATAATAAGTATCATCAAGGTCAATGGATCGTTTCATTAAAGCGACAATATCTTCCATATCCATTAAGGCTTCAGGATCATCAAGATTAAGTATAATCAGGAGGCCGCCGTTCATGGCAGTCCAGCATAGTATTTCAGAATATTCCTTACCCGGAATACTGGCAATTTCAGATAATCTTTTTCCTGACTCAAGAGCTTCTTTAAACTGAATGTTTTGTTTCAAGGCTCTGATGCCGTATTCCTTTCCTATTGAATATAACTCTTTTGCATATTCAGGATCTTCATCTTCAACGAAAAGGCCGTATGCACAATAAATAAAAGCACACTCTTTCAGTAACCTGAGATTGTCAGGCGACATCTCGGTTAAGGCGGTAATCATAAGTACCTGCCCGGCAAGACCTTCCTTTGCAAGACGTACACTTTTTGTTTCCGTGATATTGTTTATCATGGCTGAAACCATGGGTGCTCCAACCATATCAATGCTCATTCTGGTGCATCCGAATATACTGCCTGAAGCCAATAGAAGGAAGAGAAAGGTCGTTGGGAAAATGTTCTTTGTTCTCATATTAACTCCGTTATTATAAACTTAGTATAGGTACTCTCTGCCCGGACAATTCAAGCAGGAAAAGACTGAATTTCGGCCAGTAACTTATCAAAAGAAGCGCTGCAAGAAACAATATTAATGTCGGGATTACAACTTTGTACAACCTTAAAACCGATGTATCGAAACGAAGGCTGGCTATGAACAGATTCATACCAACAGGAGGTGTAATATAACCTATCTGAAGATTTGCGAGAAAGATTACTCCAAGGTGTATAGGATCGATACCGAACTCTTCAGCTACTGGCGCAATAAGAGGAACAACCACAACTATTGCTGAAAAAATATCCATCATGCATCCCACAATAAGTAGGAACAGGTTCAGGATTAGCAGGAAAAGTATCTTATTGGAAATATTTTCAGATATGAATTCCATAAGAACCTGGGGTATTTCCTGGTCAACAAGAAAGTTGGTTAATCCGAGTGCTGCTCCAAGCACGATAAGTATAGCGCCGACAGTAATCATGCTCTTTACTGCAATGTCAATTAATTTGTTAAACGGTATTTCACGGTATATAAGACACTCTGTTATCAATGCATATACAACGGAAACAGAAGCAGCCTCGCTTATCCTGATAATACCACTGTATATCCCGCCAATTACGATAAACGGGAGGGGAATTATCCATTTAATTTCCCAGATATTTGTTACAAGATTATTAAAAGAAAATGGTGTAGTCGGGACTTTGTTTTTAAAACCGTAAAAAATTCCATAGGCTGCCAGCATGCCGGCAATGAGAATACCGGGTGCTGCACTTGCGATAAACAATTGTGTTATGTCGGTACCTGCAACCATTCCATATATTATTATTGGAAGACTTGGGGCAAATAGAACACCTGAACTTGCAGAAGATGTTATAAATCCAAGAGAAAAGTCCTCACTGAATTTATTTAGTGTCATGGCCGGCAGGAGTATTCCACCACAGGCTATGATTGTAATACCACTACCACCTGTCAGGGCCGTGAATACCGTACATGTTATAACTGCTACGACGGCAAGGCCTCCGGGCATCCACCCTATAAGGGCATCCGATGTTTTTATCAGACGTTTTGAGGCATTGCTTTCTGAAAATATAAATCCGGCAAAGATAAAAAGGGGAATAGCTATTATCCCCGGAGCATTTGCCAATCTTCCCATTTCGACGATAACTGCGGACATGCTGGTTTGAGCAATAAAATGAAATAGTAAAACAGCTCCACCACCAATAATTGCAAACAATGGTGCACCCGATAATACAGCGAAAATGAATACAGCAACCAGTAATACAGTAAGAATGGAAATCATGTATAACTATCCTAATCCTTTTTCTACCTGATCCTCTTCGAAATAGATTCTTGGTATATTTATCAAAGATCTGAAAAATATCATGAAAAAACCATATGGAATAACAATTTTGAATGCCCAGTCAGGTATCCCCTTGAAAAGAGTACTTGATGACTTAATGCTGATAACCTGAATATAGTCTGCTGATATTATAAACAGAAAGAGGCAGATAAGCATTGCAAAGACCTGAGCTATAATATTTATCTGTTTTTTTAAACGATGGGAGCTAATAACGTTTGAAAGAAAGTCTATCTTAATATGCTGCCTGTATTCTGTTGCCAGTGCTGCACCGATAAAGGTTAACCATAATACTTCGATACGAAGTACGATATCAATCCATATAAAACCCTTTGAGAAAAAGTTTCTTGAAATAACCTGACCAAAAGATAGAAAAATCATTGAGAATAAAAGGAGGCATATAAGGAACCTGTCAAGATTTTTCAGATATCTGTTAAGTAATAAGAGTTTACGAAACAGGCCCATTTACTTTTTCTCCTTTGCCCTGAATTCTGCAAGGTGAGAAAGAAGTTCATCCAGAAGTTCTTTGGGAAATTCGCTGCCGGCCATTTTGTTCCAGACTGTTTTACTTTTCTTTTTAAGTTTATTGAATTCTTCGGTCTCCATTTCAGTTTTATTTATCTTTCCCTTAGTAACCAGAACTTTAAACGCTTTCGCGGAATCCGCCCTTGTTTTTTCCCTGAATTCAACAGCCGGTTTTCCCCTGAGGGCGATAATCCCTTTCTGATATTCTTCAGGAAGGTTATTAAACGCATCAAGAGTTACAAAGACGGCTGCCGGCGAATATCTTATCTTTACAGGGTTCACATGTTTTATTACTGAGTGCAATTGGCTTCCAATTATCCAGATTGCGGGAGCTATTAAAGTGTCAGCGACACCCTGTCTTATTGATGGTGTTATTTCAGTGACATTCATCGGTACAGGACTTGACCCAAGTTCTGAAAGCAGCATCTGTTCCATAGGACCGTACCAGGTTACAATAAGAGCTCTTTTAAAATTTTCAAGTTTGTTAAATTTATATTTTACTGAATAAATCTGATCAAAATCCTGGTCGGCCCATACTATGAGTTTGTATCCACGTTTTTCAACATATGAATCAAAGGTAGACATCATCTTTTCTCTTATATAATCAACCTCATCGTAGTTGTTAAACATAAACGGCAGTCCCAGTACTGACATTTCAGGACAAACAAGAGTCACCCCGTAACCTGTGAATGCCGCTCCCTGTAACTGACCGATCGACATTTTCTGTATGTAATCTACGTCATTACCCATTGTACCGCCCCAGAACCACTTGAGCCTTACATTATTGTCTGTTGCCTTCTTAACTTCAGGATGGATAATTTCCCTTATATGCCTTGCCCATCCTATATTTTTAGGGGCAAGAGATGCCAGTTTGATTCGAAATTTTTTATCTGATTTATTGTCTTTTGCTTCAGCAGTGTGAGTGAATATGATTCCTGAAAATATTGCTATGATCAATATATGTATAATTGTTTTCTTTTTTTGAAGCATTTGTTTTCCTATTATTGATAAACTCGTAAAAAATATAATATTTCCAAGAAATTATAGAAATCTTGTCATAAGCTGGTCAATTGTTTCATCAACATTATCAGGGGTTATTCCGTACTGGAGGCATGCGCGTTGAACCTCTTCAAGTAGATGAGTATTGTTCATGTCATTTAAGCGGGACATTATTCCCATACGTCTGCCGACCTGATAAATCATTTGCCTGTCCGGCTCCATGGATAGAAAAGTTTTCACGATGCTTATCATTTTATCCTTATCACCCGGTAGAACACCTTCAACCTCTTCAAAAAGATTCAGGATGTGATCACTTTTTATAGTGCTTGTTATACCGTCAAGATGTTCGAGAAAAAGGAGGACCTCTTCGGCCATCATAAGGTCGGTGCATTTTTCGAAATTACCTTCCTTATAATCTTTATAAAGTTCAATATTGCTCGGAAGGGCAAGTGTTCGAAGTCTTATAAAATCAGGGTTAATATTGTTAAGTGCATCGGCGGTTTCTATGGCATGAATTTTTGATAATTTTTTCCCGCCAAGACCAGGCATAACATATTCGGAAAGTTCCATACCTGCTTTTTTTGCCTTTTTACCAGCTTTAATCTGGACTTCTTTAGTAACACCTTTTTTTACCATTTTAAGGACTTCGTCAGATCCGGATTCAAGACCCATATGAATTCGAGTCAATCCCGCTTCTTTTATCTTTATCAGGTCTTCGTCTTTTATTCTCGCAATTGTGTGTGACCTTGCATATGATGTTATCCTGTCAACCCATGGAAAACATTTTTTCAGGTGGGTCAGAATTTCAACAAGCTCAACCGGTTTCATGATTAAACTATTTGCATCCTGAAGAAAGATAGAACTCATTCCTGCTGCGGCCCAGTGTAATGTAGCATTAAGTGCCTGAACCTCACCTGGCTGTGATCTGTCAGCAATTTTATCAATTTTTGAACGATCAACCTGTCCTGATGAGTCGGCGTTCCGGCGGAGAACATCTACAAATTTGTGTATCATGTCTATGTCTTTAATTACATGTTCTACCGGACGAATTGTAAAAGCTTCATTATTATAAACAGGGCAGAAGGTGCAGTGGTTCCATGGGCAGTTCCGTGTTATTCTTATAAGCAGGCTGTATGCTTCACTGGGAGGCCTGATCGGTCCCTGTTCAAACCCCTGGTAGATTTCCAATGTTTTTTTTGCCATTTTTTATTTATATTCCCCTATATGTTTCAAAATAATTCAAATTTTTAATAAAACGCTATTATTTTACGATTTCATCAATTTAAATGCAAGCCCTATAAAAAGGGCCATTATGACTTGCCGGTTTTGTAAAAATATACTATTTAAGCATTATCGGTTCTATATTAATCTGTTTTTGGAGATACCCTGCTTGAAGAAATCAACTCTTTATATATCAATTGCCCTTTTTGCTGTTTTTCTGGTTATTCTTTCATCAGGTCTTTATTATTATCATAGTCTGATAAATGTATATGCAAATACTCCGGCCGGGAATGACAATTTAAAAAAGGTAATAATCGTTGCACCGGGACAGAATCTGAACTTTATATCAAATAAATTATTTGAGGAAGGAGTAATAAAATCTCCTGAAAAATTCAATCTTGTTGGACGCATAAGGGGATATGATAAAAAGCTTAAAGCCGGTGAGTACCACCTTTCATCTTTAATACCGCCTTCTAAAATACTGGATATCCTCATTAACGGAAAAGTTATGCTTCACAGGATTACTATTCCTGAAGGTTACAATATCCACCAGATTGCATCTCTTGTGGAAAAGGTCGGATTCGGAAGCAGGGAGGAATTTATACGGCTGGCGAATGACACTTTATTTGTTAACGAGATGGGAATAGATAGTGAAACATTTGAAGGGTATCTTTTTCCTGATACATACTACTTTCCTAGTAAAGTTCCCTTGCGTAAAATAATTATTACTATGGTAAAAAGATTCAAACAAATATACTCTTCAGGATGGGTGAAACGAGCAGAAGAACTGGGATTTTCAGTGCATGAGATTTTGACCCTTGCATCTATAATAGAAAAAGAGACAGGCGCTGCTTTTGAAAGGCCTATTATTTCTTCTGTTTTTCATAATCGTCTGAAAAAAAGAATGCGCCTGGAAACTGATCCGACGGTTATATATGGGATAAAAGATTTTAACGGCAACCTGACAAGGAAGAATCTCGATACCATAACACCCTATAATACATACAAGATAAAAGGCCTTCCCCCCGGCCCTATAGCGAGTCCCGGATATAAGTCGATTGAAGCTGCATTGTATCCCGATAGTACACATTATCTTTATTTTGTTTCAAAAAAAAATAATACTCATAAATTTTCAAATACAATTGCAGAGCATAACAGGGCTGTTCGTAAATATCAGTTGCGCGGAAGATAATTGATGGCGTCGTATAATGTCTCCATCTACTGCGTTATAGCGTTTGTTCAGAAGTTCGACATACTGAATGTATGCCTTCACTTCTGATCAACCTCTATGCCTTGTATATGAAGATTTATACTTAGCCATCTTTTTTTGGAAGCAGAATGATTGTAATTTTATTTTTTAGGATGGGATTTTATGGATTTCAAATCATTTTCAAATGAGCAGCTTACCGGTCAAAGACTTATGGTGGGTTTTGATGGAACCGATTTCAACGACGATCTCAGGTATCTCATTGATACTTTTAAAATCGGTGGTGTTATTCTTTTTTCAAGAAACATTACAACTCCCGAAAAACTGGGAAGCCTCTGTTTTTCCATACAGGAATACGCAAAATCGTGCGGCCAGCCGGCATTATTCATTTCTATTGATCAGGAAGGTGGTACGGTAGCAAGACTCAAAGAACCTTTTACACAATTTCCGGGGAATCCTTATATGAAAGGGGAGGGTGATGCCGTTGAATTTGCTCATATAACGGCATCTGAATTCAAAAAGGTGGGAATAAATATGAATATGGCCCCGGTGATGGACGTACCACCTGAAAATTTTAAAAGTGTAATGGATGATCGGGTATTTGGTAAGGATCCCTTATTTGTTTCACAAATGGGAGTAACGGTTATTGATCATCTTCAAGAAAATGGAATTATGTCTGTTGCTAAGCATTTCCCTGGTATAGGTCGAACTACACTTGATTCACATGTTGATATGCCGTTTCTTGATACACCACTACATGAAATGGAATTAACTGATTTTGTCCCTTTTGAAGCTGCAATAAAACATAATGTCTCCGGGATTATGCTTTCTCATATATTATATTCTCATATTGATCCTGACTGGCCTGCCAGTTTATCATCCCTTATTGTAAAGGATCTTTTAAGAAATAAAATGGGATATAACGGGGTTGTTATGACAGATGATCTTGATATGGGCTCAATAAAGAAAAGATATGGTATCAAAACTATAATACCACGAATTCTTGTTTCCGAAATAGATGTGGTGCTTATTTGTCACAAAGGACCCGATATTCAGACTGCATATGAAACAATATTAAATATGTGTAAATTATCTGAAGAATTAAAATTTAAAAATATTGATTCCGTTGAAAGAATAATTACTCTGAAGCGTAGTTATTTATAAAAAAATATAATAAGGTCCTGATTAACCTTTGTTCAACGCTTTTCTCTCCTAATTACAAACACCCACCCACAACATGATGTGGTTATTTTTTCTTGACATACAAGATATATTGTTTTATATTTCAACCCAATAATTTTTCAATCAATAATTCAACAATTCAACAAATTAGTTTCATAAATAAACATAATCTCGGCTGAATTTATGTTTATTATCTCCGTTCCCTGGTTTTTTATATAAACAAGATTCATATGTGGAGGGTGGTTTCATGGAATTTCAAAAAGCGAATGAAGAGGTTGAAATGCAGTTTTATCCTGGCGATCTTGCTGTATATCCAGCTCATGGTGTTGGGCGAATTGAAGCAATTGAAAGCAGATCTGTAGGAGGTGAAACACAGGACTTTTATATTTTGAAAATTCTTGAAAACAGTATGGTTATAATGATCCCGATAAAAAGTATGGAAGTAGTCGGTTTAAGAAATGTAATAAAGAAAAAGGATATCGGTAAAGTTTATGAAGTCATGAAGGGTGAATCAGATGATAAAATTTGCCGGCAGCCGTGGAACCGAAGGCAAAGGTATTATATGGATAAAATCAGAACCGGCTCTCTTCTTGAGGTTGCAGAAATTTTCAGGGATCTTGTTCATTTGAAAGAGAGAAAGGTGTTGTCTTTCGGTGAGCGAAAATTACTGGATAATGTGAGAGGATTATTGGTAAAGGAACTCTGCGCTGCAAAAGAAAAAGATGAAAAAACAGTAATAAGCGAGATTGAAACTTTTTTTTGAAATATTTCTTTCCAGGAAATTAATATATCGGTAAATGCCGCCGGGATGGTCTTTTGAAAGACCTTTTGGCGGCTTTTTATTTTTGGATCTTCTTATTTACCCTTGAATATACATCACAATCCAGTTCGGAAAATATACCTTTTTTAATATAATGATAACCTGCTGCAGCAATCATTGCACCATTATCACCGCATAGTTCAATGGAAGGGATATAAACCGAGATTCCTTTTCTGGAAGCATCGTTTTTTATTCTTTCGCGAAGTTTTTTGTTTGCAGCAACCCCCCCCACTATGGCTACCTGGTCACAACCTTTTTGATTAGCTGCTGATAAAACTTTTTTTGAAAGCACATCAACAACAGATTCCTGGAATCCTGCGGCAATATCCGGAACATGATCTTTATAATTTTCATTTATCTGGATATACCTGTTAACGGATGTTTTTAAGCCGCTGAAACTGAAATCAAGGGGTGTTGATGGTAGATATGCCCTGGGAAATTTTATTTTTTCAGGATCGCCTTTTTCAGCGAGACTGCTGATTACGATACCGCCAGGATAGCCGAGTCCAAGCATTTTGGCTACTTTGTCAAAAGCTTCCCCGGCGGCATCATCACGGGTCTGCCCCAGGAGTTGAAATTCTATATGGGATTTAACATAGTACAGGCTTGTGTGTCCACCGGATACAAGAAGCGCTATAAAAGGAAATGATGGAGACTCAGGCCCAAGAAATACTGAATTTATATGACCTTCAAGATGATTAACTCCTGTCCACGGTATTCCTAGTGCAAAGGCATAAGCCTTGGCAAATGAAAAACCAACAAGAAGGGATCCGATAAGTCCGGGACCTCTTGTTGCTGCAATTGCATCAAGTTGATTTATATTTATACCTGATTCCGTGATTGCCTCTTTGACAACAGGTGCTATTGCTTCAATATGTTTTCTTGATGCAAGTTCAGGTACAACGCCGCCATATGGGTTATGGACTTCAATTTGAGAGGAAACAACGGAAGATAAAATGGTTTTACCATCTTTTACAACCGCTGCTGCTGTTTCATCGCATGATGATTCGATTCCAAGGATTAACATCTTATATTATCAGGGTCTTTTATTTTTCAGGTACCTTCCAGGTACCGGGTTTTATGTTAGATCAATTTATGCAGACTGCTTTACCTTTCTGGCTGTCGGCTATCCATTTCATCAGTTTCATGAAATTATTCATGATAATATGAAATATTGAAAAGTAGTTTTTATAGTTTTGAACCATTATTTCCATTCAATTTGGGATTTAGATGTTTTTCTTTCGACTACCTCTCCTATGGCAAAAGCTTTTTCATTCATGCCGGACAGCCTTTCGATAACCTCCTGAGAGGCCTTTTCCGGAACAATAATGATCATCCCTATACCGTTGTTAAAAGTACGTCGCATTTCAACATCAGTAACATTACCCCCTTGCTGGAGAAATTTAAATATAGGAGGGATCTCCCATGAGTCTTTATAAATCCTGACTTTGCAGGCATCAGGTATGATGCGAATAATATTTTCTGATATTCCACCACCTGTAATATGGGCAATCCCGTGTATGGGTATATCTTTCAGGATGGAAAGAATTGTTTTTGAATATATTTTTGTCGGTTCTAACAATTCTTCACCAATGGTTCTACCAAGTTCAGGTACATGAGAATCTATTTTAAGCTTCAGAGTATCAAAACAGATTTTTCTAACGAGTGAATACCCGTTACTGTGCAGGCCGCTGGACTCAATACCGATTAGAACATGTCCGCCTCTTATTCCGGTGCCGTCAACGATTTTGTCGTTATCAACAATTCCAACGGAAAATCCTGCAAGATCGTATTCGTCCTTCTTATATAAACCGGGCATTTCCGCAGTTTCTCCACCTATAAGTGCGCACTCCGCCTGATTGCATCCTTCTGCAACTCCTTTAATAATATCAGTAGCCGCTTCTAATTTCAGCTTTCCTGTAGAAAGGTAGTCAAGGAAGAACAAGGGTTTTGCTCCCTGTACAATGATGTCATTAACACACATGGCAACAAGATCGATACCGATAGTATCATGCTTCTTCATCATGAAAGCGATATTAAGTTTTGTTCCTACACCGTCTGTAGAACTTACAAGAACAGGTTTTTCATGATTTTCAAGATTAAGTGAAAAAAGGCCTCCAAAACCGCCTATTTCGCTCATAACCCCGGCACGTTTTGTTTTTTTTGCAATTTTTTTTATGGATTCTACAAGTTTATCGGCCTTGTCAATGTCAACACCTGCGTCAGCGTAAGTAAGAGATTTGCCCATGTTCAGCTCCTGATAGTTAGACCTTTTTAATAACCGTTTCTGTAAATTAAATTCTCAAAGCTCAATCATTAACCCGCTGATACAGATAACCCTCCAGAGGCGGATACATCCTCGAAATACTATTTGTATTTGTGCGGTTAATCCAGATACGGCGGGTAATAGTCTTTGAGCTTCAATAAAAAATTACATTTTCCAAAGGTCTAAGATTGATGAACTCGTAAAAAGTATTAACGATGGCTAAGTAGAAATCTTCATATACAAGGCATAGAGGTTGATCAGGAGTGAAGGCATACATGTAGTATGTCGAACTTCTAATCAATCGCTATAACGCAGTATATGGAGACTTTTTACGACGCCATCAAGATTATTTAAAAAATTATTATTAAAAAACTAACAAATCTGGGTTAAAAGTCAAAACAAATTTTTTTGACATAAAAAGCATCATAATGTAGATAAGATAAAATATTGTTGCTGAAAAATAATTATTATAAAATAATTAGTCCTGAACACGAGCAGTGTTCTAAAGAATATAGCTAATATACAATAGGTTATAAGGGTTGTTATAATGAGAAAATTTGCAAGACTCGACAGGTTGCCCCCATATGTATTTGCAAATGTAAATGATATAAAAATGGAAGCAAGGCATGCGGGCAAAGATATTATTGATCTTGGAATGGGAAACCCGGATCTTGCCACTCCTGACCATATTGTTGACAAGCTGATTGAGGCTTCAAAAAAGCCACATAATCATAGATATTCAGCCTCCATGGGAATCAGAAAACTCAGAGTTGCCATATCTGACTGGTACAAACGCAGATTTGATGTTGATATTGATCCTGAGGATGAAGCAATTGTTACAATTGGTGCCAAAGAAGGAATATCTCACCTGATGCTTGTTACAATACAACCTGGCGATGTTGTTTTTACTCAGAATCCTACATACCCGATTCATCCGTATTCGGCTATTATTGCAGGAGGTGATGTACGGGGAATACCTCTTGGTCCGGATCAGGATTTTTTCGAAAATCTCATAACAGCTACGAGAACTTCATGGCCAAAACCAAAGGTACTTATTATTTCCTATCCTCACAACCCTACAACAGAAATTGTAAGTATCGAGTTTTTTGAGAAGATCGTAGATTATGCAAAAGAACACAATATACTTGTAATACATGATCTTGCATATGCGGATCTTGTTTTTGATGGTTATAAGGCCCCGTCTTTTCTTCAGGTTAAAGGAGCAAAAGATGTAGGTGTTGAATTTTATTCCCTATCAAAAAGTTACAGCATGCCTGGATGGAGAGTAGGTTTTTGTGTGGGCAACAGAGAAACGGTTGCTGCCCTCAGGCGAATTAAGAGTTATCTTGATTACGGGATTTTTCAGCCAGTTCAGATTGCATCTATTATAGCTCTTAACGGTCCTCAGGAATGTGTACGGGAAATATGTGATACCTATAAATCAAGAAGGGATGCCCTTATAACAGGACTTAACCGAATAGGATGGGATATAAAGAGTCCGAAAGGAACCATGTTTGTCTGGGGCAAAATTCCTGGGAAATACAGTAAAATGGGATCTGTTGAATTTTCAAAGTTTCTTATAAGGGAGGCCCAGGTTGCGGTATCGCCAGGCCTTGGATTCGGTGAGTTTGGTGACGATTATGTACGTTTTGCACTTATAGAAAACAATATGCGCATTAATCAGGCAGTACGGGGTATAAAAAAGATACTGTAAAAGGAGTTTATAATATGAAGCAGGTTAATGTTGGAATTCTTGGTTGTGGTACTGTAGGAACCGGTGTCGCAAAGATTCTTATGGATAACAAAGACATTATAAGTTCCCGTGTGGGTGCTGTTATTAATTTGAAATATGTGGCTGATATCGATACTGAAACTGACAGGGGGATCACATTTGATGACGGTGTTTTCATATCAGATGCCAATAAGGTTATTGATGATCCTGAAGTTCATATAATTATTGAAATGATAGGTGGCGAGAGTATTGCAAAAGAGTTCATTTTAAAAGCGATAAATAATGGCAAGCACATTGTTACTGCAAACAAGGCCCTTCTTGCCGGTAGCGGTAACCAACTGCTTTCTGCTGCTTCCGAAAAAGGATGTGATATATTTTTTGAGGCAAGTGTAGGCGGTGGTATGCCTGTAATCAAGACTCTTCGGGAGTCTCTTGCCTGTAATAAAATTCAAGCTGTGACAGGCATCTTAAATGGAACATGCAACTATATATTGTCAAAAATAACTACTGACGGAAATAGTTTTGAAGACGCTCTTGCAAAGGCACAGGCAAAAGGATTTGCAGAAGCCGACCCTACACTTGATGTGGAAGGTTTTGATACGGCTCATAAACTTTCCATTCTTTCAGCACTCGCATATGGAATGGAAATAAATTTTAAGGATATTTATGTAGAAGGAATTACAAAAATTGCTCCAATGGATTTTGAATTTGCACGTCAGTTCGGTTACTCCATCAAGCTTCTTGCAATAAGTAAAGATAATGGAAACGGCATTGAAGCACGGGTTCATCCTACAATGATTCCACACGGTAATATTCTTTCCAATGTTACCGGTTCCTTGAATGCTGTGACTGTAACAGGTGATGGAGTTGGTGATATATTTATCAGCGGTCATGGTGCGGGAATGATGCCTACTGCAAGTGCTGTTGTGGGTGACGTTGTCGATATTGCCCGAAATATTTTATCAGGAACAACAGGAAGAGTGCCGTTGTTTTCATATCAGAAAGAAAACATAAAAAAAGTTCCTGTACTTTCTATAAATGAGATTTCAACAAACTATTATTTAAGGTTTTCGGCGCTTGACCAGCCGGGTGTTCTTTCGAAAATTTCCGGCCTGCTTGGAGATAATGGTATTAGTATTAAGTCGGTACATCAGAAAGATCGAAAGACAATGGGTTCTGTTCCGATTATTATGCTGACCCATTCTGCAAAAGAGGCTGATATGAAAGCGGCTCTTTCGGATATTACTTCACTCGATGTTGTAAGTGAAGATCCGGTAATAATACGTATAGAAGATGAAGAAGAATGATGATGGCGTCGTAAAAAGTCCAATATCTGCGTTGCGCTGTACCCCTCGTCACTGCGGCGTACGATAAGTACGCCTCATTCCTCGGGGTTTGCGGCGCCTTGATCTTGAACTTTTTACTTTGCCATCAAAAGTTGACTTTTTTACGAGTTCATCAAGATTGAAGAATACTTGATTTTTAATAAAAATTATTTAGTGTCCATCCAGAAATGAGGATTTTTGTTAAAGATCAAGGCATGCGAAAAAAATAACCACAGGCATATGTTTTATATTCCGAGGGTTATTTTTTGAGCATAACGAAGATATTGGGCAAAAAGACCATTTCTGGATGGGCACTA
>JABHLN010000020.1:19453-43693 GCA_018693105.1 Desulfobacterales bacterium
TATGTTTTATATTCCGAGGGTTATTTTTTGAGCATAACGAAGATATTGGGTAAAAAGACCATTTCTGGATGGGCACTTGGGGTTATTAATGAATATTATCTGCTCGGATTTGGAAGGGGTTTTTGTACCAGAAATATGGATAAATGTTGCTGAAAAAACCGGTATTGAGGAATTGAGGCTTACTACACGTGATATTTCCGATTATGATGTGTTAATGAAAAAACGGCTTGGCATCCTTAAAGAAAACAACCTGAAAATTAAAGATATTACCGATGTTATTTCAACCATGGAGCCTGTAGATGGCGCCTGTGAATTTCTTGACTGGATAAGATCACAGGTTCAGATAATCGTTGTTTCAGATACATTTGTTCAGTTTGCCGGCCCCCTTATGGAAAAGCTTGGTCGGCCACCACTATTCTGTCATTCATTGTCCATTGAACCGGACGGAACGGTTTCGGGCTATAATCTTCGTCAGCAGAATGCAAAGAAAAAGACTGTTGAAGCTTTAAAAACCCTGAATTACAGAGTAACAGCATTTGGTGACTCTTATAATGATATTGCCATGCTTCAGGAGGCAGACTCAGGAATACTGTTTCGTCCACCGGAAAATGTGATTCAGGAGTATCCTGAATTTCCTGTAACAAATAATTACAATGAATTAAAAACAATTCTTCAGGAAATTTTTGAGAAAAACAGGTAATATGCTTACTCACAGAATGAAAATCAGGGTTATATACGGAGATACTGACAACATGGGGTTTGCTTACCATGCGAACTATTTCCGATGGTTTGAAGCAGCTCGAACGGAGATGTTCAGAGCTTGGGGGCTTCCCTATACCAGGATAGAGGAAAAGGGTTTCTTCCTGCCTGTATCCGAGGCTCATTGTAAGTTTACGTCCCCTGTAAAATATGACGACCTTCTTGAAATCGAAACAACCCTGGATAGAAGTGTAAAAGCAGGTATGAAATTTGATTACAATGTTTACGTAAATAACCATGATAGTATAGTTGCCAATGGTTATACAATACACCCCTGCTTAAACAGTGAAAACAAAGTTGTTCGCCCGCCTTCTTTTCTGCAGGAGATAATTAAAAAAAACACTGAGCCGGAATAGAGCAACCTTATGCTGTTAATACGCGAAAACAAAGACGGTTTGATATTCAAGATCTTTGTTCAGCCAAAATCCTCAAAGACCTACATATCCGGTCTGTACGGTGATGCTCTCAAAATAAAGCTGACAGCTCCTCCCGTGGACGGCGCAGCTAACAAAATGTGTGTTAAATATCTTGCAAAACTTCTAAAGGTTTCAAAATCCTCAATAGAAATAATTTCAGGGCACACAAGCAGAAGTAAAGGCATACTTGTAAAATATTCAGGAAAAGGAACAATTAAAGGAGAGGGGACACGCATAAAAAATCTTCTTAATTCATTTCTTTGAAAATATATATTGACAATTTTTCGGGTTCATAATAGATATCTTTAATTCTGATGCGGGGTGGAGCAGTATGGTAGCTCGTCGGGCTCATAACCCGAAGGTCGGTGGTTCAAATCCGCCCCCCGCTACCAAAAAAAACAAAGGGTTACGGATTTAGTTTCGTAACCCTTTTTTGATTGTATGTTCAGGATGTTTAAAAAACCTCTTCTGGCCCGATTCCCTGTTTTGTCTAAGTGGTTGTTTATAATAATAAAGTGTTTGTTGATGTGGATTGCTTGATTATATTAAAAAAGTTGAAATCTACTTGACTTGATACCCGCCAATCATGATATCTGTATTTTAGATATTTTCAGTTCATCTTTGATGTAAGATAACTTATGTTTTGACAAAATAGTTTGACTTGAGATAATCACCATTAGTATTAAATTTTTAGGTTTTTTGGAGGCTACAATATCTGTGATTTTAAATATTTTAAAAAAAATGAAAACTATATATTATAATCCAAACTGGTTAACCGGTATTAATTATTAAAAGGGAGAATGGAAAATGACCACAAGTGAAGTAACAGAAAAAAAGCCTCTCTGGCTGTTAATCGAAGAGAATATCCTTGATCTTGATTCCCAGGACCTTTCAGAGGGAAACCTTGAAGCATCTATTAAAAAGGTCGCAGGTAAACTTGACAGTGAGGGCTACAATGTTTCTAAAAATGGGGGTAACCTTCTTCAATTAAGATGGGCGATGAATGAAACACAAAAGGTTGGCAGGCCTTTTATGAAGGATTTGAACACTGCGATTGAAGCACTTACACTGGATGATGTGGCTGACCCATACTCTGTAACTAATAAACTTATACTTGACATCGGGGAGACATGGCCAATACTTAAAAAATCTGAGAATAGACCTGATGTGATACAGATTGTAGAGAAGACAAAACTCGACCTGCTCATTGTAAAGGCAAAAGACTTGTCCGGTGATGAAGGTATCCGATTACTCATTGAAGAAGAAGTGGCCTCAGAGGTTATTACCAGCGCGTTAGACATTACAGCGGAAAAGTTGGAACAGGTGAATACCGAGATGGAAAAGGAACTCGCCGAGAAAGAAAGAGTAACAACGCTGCTTGAAGCTGTAGAAGGTAAAACCGATGAAGAAAAAGTGAAGCACCTCATTGAGAACAATGTTGCAGATAATTTAATAGTCGATATAGGGAAAGTTGACCAGAATGTTATCAATGTTGTCAAAGAGTCAATGGAAGCGGAGTTAAAGGAAAAACAGAGGCTTGAAGAAGAGGAGGCTGCGCTGAAAGCCGCAAAGAAAGCTGAAGAAGCTGCAGGACCTCAGCTTGAAGATATTTCTCCTGAAGATATGATTGATTACATCGATTCTATTCGTGAAATTATGGAATTCAGTGAAGAGGAGAAAGAAATCAGGGTTATGTGCGAACAGAGTTCCATACCCATTAGCCTTGTGGACATTGCTGTTTCTGAGCCTGACAAACTGGATGAACTCGAAAAAGCGGCTGAGGGATAACAGGTAAATTCATAAACTGGTAAAAAAACCGGTGTTAAATTGAACTTTATGCTACGTAAAATTAGCACCGGAATGATCAGCTTGAGGCTTCTTGGAATTGTATTTTTTCAAGAAGCCTTTGCTTTTTTTGCCGGCTAAAAACTAACAACCCGCACCTGTGCAAACTGCTTGTGGCCGTCAGGTGAACCATGAAAACCGAAGCCGCTCTGTTTTGCACCAACCCAGGGAGCACCGCCTGATCCACCAACACCCTGGTTGATGCCAATCACAACAGATTTTTAATGGGAGGAAATTATGAAATATTTACATACTATGGTTCGGGTATTTGACCTGGATAAGGCTATAGACTTTTTCAATCTTATTGGTTTAAAAGAGGTCGGACGTATAGATGTCCCGGAGGGGAAATTCACATTGGTATTTATGTCTGCTTTTGAGGGTGATCCTCCTGTGGAGCTGACTTACAACTGGGACCAGAAAGAACCATATAGCGTTGGAAGAAGTTTTGGCCACCTGGCATATGAGGTGGATAATGTATATGAGATGTGCCGGAAATTGCAGGATGCGGGAGTAGATATACTTCAACCGCCCCGTGACGGTAAAATGGCATTTGTAAGATCACCTGATCATATATCCATTGAGTTTCTCCAGAAAGGTGAAGCCCTGCCTCCTCAGGAACCATGGGTTTCCATGGAAAACCATGGCACCTGGTAATCTTTTATATTTTGTACAGCAAGTTAGAAAAAATACCAAAGAATCGATAACCATATCTTTATAAGATTGGAGAAATTTCAATGTATAAGTAAAGAAGCTTAACCCTTTTTTCCATAAATGAAAATATTTGAAATTGTAGTTCCTATATGATATCCAAAATCGACAATAGGGTACTATCCTATTTCTACTGTAGAATCTGATCGGTTACTCCAATTGAGAAAGTATATTTCAGTTTAAATTTTGTCGCAGAAACATAATTTTTATCAATTATAAATTATCAAATTTGATCATTAATAGTTTATTGGTGATAGATTTTAAAAGGTGGTGTGATGACAGAACAGACGATAGCTGTTGACGGGTCCAAAAAAAGATTTCAAATTTCAGATATTTTAGGTGGTTTCGCGGGTTCGGCAGTTGTTTTACCACAAGCCATGGGGTTGGGAGTTGTACTTTTCACCGGAATGGGTATGGATGCATCAACCGGCGCTATGGCTGGATTGTTGGGTGCTGCGATACTATGTATAGTCTCCGGCTTTTTTGGTGCCACCATAGGGATGATAAGCGCTCCTAACGGGCCTGTTACCATGCTGCTGGTTGGTGTGTTTGCAGGGATGAGCTCAAATGGCTCCGGTCCTGCGGAGATGATGACTGCTTTGAGTGCGATTCTGATCTTAACCGGCATTTTTCAAGTTGCTTTCGGTGCTATGGGCGGTGGACAGTTGATCAAATACATACCTTACCCTGTAGTGGCAGGCCTGGTTACCGGTATAGGTTTGCTAATGATAAAATCACAGATTATTCTGCTGTCAAAAGATATTGATATATCAAAGTTATTTGATCTGCACAGTGCTATTCCCGTAATAACTGCAATTCTTACTATTTTTACCATTGCGACTATACCGAAAAGATTTCCTAAAATTCCAGGCGCTCTGGCCGGCTTGATCTTTGGCATTTTTCTTTTTCAAATCCTTGTTTATTTTACGGGCAATATGGAGGAAAACTGGGTAGTAGGAACAATTCCTTCTCTTGCATCTCTTCAATTGGGTATTACACCCCAGGCTTTGAAATCATTACCCTGGGATATTGTAATCACATCATCTTTGGCATTGACTATTCTGGCGACAACAGATTGCCTGATCACGTCGGTAGTTGCCGACTCTCAGACCGGAGAACGCCATAATGCAAAAAAAGAGATGGCTGCGCAGGGTACAGGGCAGATTCTCGTAGGATTACTGGCAGGTCTTGGGGGAGGAGGTACAAAAGGTTCCACACTGGTTACGATTCAGTCCGGAGGAGGTAGGTGGAGCCCTGTATTTTCAGGTTTGCTGATGATTTTGCTGATGCTTTTTGCCGGATCAGCAGGTAACTATCTTCCGATCAGTGTATTGGCAGGTGTTATTACTTTTGTAGGTATTGGCATGATTGATCTTAATGTTCTTTCATGGCTGAAAAACAAAGAAAACCGTGTTGACGGTGCAATCGCATTGAGCGTTATCGCTACCATAGTTTTTTTGAACCTTGTCATGGCAGTTGCTGTGGGAGCGGCTATAGCGATTATCATTTTTATTCGGACACAGATCAAAGCACCTATCATCCATCGCAGGGTCACGGCAGAACACCATAATTCGTTATGTGCAAGAACAGATACTGAACGGGAGGTGCTTGATAGAGAGGGAAGCAGGATCATCATGGCCGAACTTAGGGGGAATCTGTTTTTTGCAACAGCGGATCGGTTGTTAAGCGAAATAGAAGGAGATATTTTACCCGGAAACATTATTATTCTGCACTTCAGACGTGTAAAATATATAGATCTTACCGGTATGATATTAATGACGCAGATCGCTTCCAGGGCAGAATCAAAAGGCGCTACACTCATCTTTTGCCACCTGCGTGAAGAACTTGGTTTCGGAGAAAAAGCTTCAGAAGCTTTTAAACAGATAGATAAAAAAAGTGATTTCCAAGCTAAGATATTTCATGATACCGATACGGCATTCGAGTATGCGGAAAATATGGTGCTTGAAAGGGAAGGTTGCAGAGTAACAAACCATGATACATATAAATCGTTGGAGGAGAACAATTTCTGTAACGGTATGCCGAAAAATATTATTGCACTTATTGAAGGAATAACGTCACCTGCATCATTTTCAAAAGGGAGTGAAGTATTTAAAATCGGAGATTTCGGACAATCACTGTTCCTGGTGTTGAAAGGAGAGATCGAGATTCGACTGTATACAGGTGAACGGAACTATAAAAGACTTGCCAAGTATGGACCTGGAACATATTTCGGTGAGATCGCATTCCTCATCCCCGGATCGCGTGCTGCCTCTGCAGTTGTCATACAGGATGCTGAAATTATGGAGATAGACAGGGAAGATATAATGGCCATGGATCATGATGCCAAAGCTGATCTGGCTCTCTACCTCCTCTATGAAATTGGCGGGACATTGGGTGAAGAGTTACGTCGTTCGGCTGCCGATATCTACAGGCTTGAACAGTGGTAATATGTGAGATAAGTAAAGTGAATTATACAGGTTGACTCTTCCCATTTTGTTAAGACACATATCATGTTTTATTTGACGGCTGCTTACGAAGGATTGATTGAATCAAATCGTCGAGTTTTTGAAGAAAGCGTGAGCGGTCGCGTTTTCTTAACGGAGGCGGGCCACCTGTTATCTCTCCTGTACTTCGAAGTTCCGACAACAGATCCCGGGTCGCGACGGCATCACCGATATTGTTTTCCGTAAATGGTTTTCCGGTTGGACCAATTGCACTAGAACCTTTTTTAAGGCAGCGGCTTGCAAGTGGAATATCAGCGGTGACCACGATGTCGTGTGGTTCTACCTGTTCGACAATCCAATCATCGGCCGCGTCGAATTTATCATCAACAACCTTAAGTACAATCCATCGTTCATTGGGAACCCGCATCCATGAGTTAGCGACCAATGTGACATCAAGACCATATCGGCTTGCGACGCGGTAAACCTCCTGTTTGACCGGGCACGAATCAGCATCAACGAAAATATGTAGCAAACTAAAAACCTCACTATTACTAAGGGTATTGCCGGGCTTCAAACCCAATCTGCACTTTTGATATGGTTTAAGATAATTATATTTTATTTGTAACAACCCAAAACAAAATGCTTGATAATAAAAAATAAATGGCAATGACTTCAAATACTAAATAAATGCAATAGTACCAGAGCCTGTTAAGTAATCCAAATGGAAATAATAATCCAACCTTAACTATTAAAAGAAGAAACAAGGAATAATATGTATAATAATATCCTTTTTTTGTAACCAGCTCTGTAACGAAGAACAAACTGATATTTAATAATATTAATAAATTTGTAGTACGGGAAAGATTAGACCAATAGATTACCATTTGACTTTCAAATGAGTTATTTAATTTTCTCAGAAATTTATTATAGTTCCTGGTCATTATCTTTTTATTTTTTTAAATTTTGTAAATTGATACCTTAATCTTACAGATGACTGGTCTCAATACTAAGATGCAAATCAAATAATTTAAACTCAAGAAAATAGACTGCTAAGCATTAAAAGATACCAACACAACATCAGCGGCTTTATCTCTTAGGGGTATCAATGACTGGTATTTTTTTGAATTATACCATTTAGTCAATGTGTTTTGATCTGGAAATTCTATTACAACAGAAAGATCATGTTCATGTTTGCCGGCAAGAACTGCTGCAAGCTTTCCTCTGAAAATAACATTTGATTTAAAAGGAAGAAGTGATTCCTGGACTCCTGACAGATATTTTTGCCAAAGTTCGTCGTTCTTTACTGTTATATGTCCCACAAGATATGAAGTCATCAGTCAACAAACGTTTGGATTTATGTAAACGGAACAGGATAATTATTTTTGTAATAATTAATTCATTTTATATGATTTTTTTATACAATACAATAATATGATGCAAAATTAAAAAGTTATCTATAATTTTGTTAATAATAGGGATATGTCCATCCAGAATTAGAACTTTTCATTTGATTAAATGACATGTTGCCACAATTGTTGTGATAAGATAAATATTTTAATCTAATAGCATCTGTCATTATAATAATGCAGAAGAAAGTGCACTAAAGCCTTATTAAAACATGTCGTTTGATAAATCATTACTTAGGCGGATACCGGATGCCAAATGAAAAATTGAAAGTATTAGTATCTTTTGCAATAGCAACAACTATTCTATCTATTTACGGGGGCCAGGTTTGCCCGTTTCTTGAACAGTTATCACTGATTAATATAAGCATGATTTTTGCCGGTGCATTTACCATTGGATTTTTTCTCAGAGAAATTATATTCAAGTTGTTTTTAAAAAAATTAAAGATAACATCTGCCATGGAAATTTATCCTGCTTTATGGAATTATCTGCTTGTAGATCTTTCCGTCTGGATATCTATAGGATTTCTCGTTACGTTCTGGAATATGATTTTTTACGATTTTCCTTTTGGCAGCGGGTTAAAAGTTGTTTTAGGGTGTGGAACAACAGGATTTTTTTCAGCTACATATTTTGCTTTATCGTATGAAAGAGAAGCAATATTAGCTGTTTCTGAAAAACCAGAATTAATAATATATGGAGATATAAAGTTTTTTTCCATATCCACGAAGTTTCTTATATTTCTGGGTGTTTCTTATTTTGTAATGGTTTCGATTATCCTTCTTTTGATATTCAAAGATCTATTCTACATTGGTGATAATATTCTGTCGTCATTTACAATGGTTTTTCGTGCTGTGGCAATTGAGGTGTTGTTTGTGTTCTCGGTTATTTTTAGTGGTAGTTTTTTTATCGCAAAACAGTATGGTCGAAATTTACAACTTATGTTCCAACTTCAATTAAAAGCTCTCAATGAAGTAAGTTCCGGGAATTATAACACTTATGTGCCGGTTGTCAGTAGTGATGAATTCGGTTTAATAGCAAACCACAGCAATAAGATGATTAGCGGGTTAAAAGAAAAAGATAGAATAAGGAATATATTCGGTAAATATCTTAGCCCGACTATCGCTAAATCAGTTCTGGAAAATGAAGAGGGAACACAGCTTGGCGGCAGACAGGTAGATGTTGCTATTTTGTTTTGCGACATACGCAACTATACCAGCCTGTCAGAGAGATTACATCCAGAAGAGACGGTAAATCTTTTAAACGATTTTTTTTCCATGATAGTAAAGGACATCCATGCTTCAAAAGGGGTTGTTGATAAGTTTATAGGAGATGCTGTCATGGCCGTTTACGGCCTCGATAATGTTGAAAATCCTTGTGAGTTGGCCTTGAAGTCAGCTCATAATATAATCAACAATTTAGAGGATTTTAATCAAGGACTGACATTACGCGGGATTAAAGAATTAAACATTGGCATAGGAATCCATTACGGGGAGGTTGTTGCGGGAAATATTGGATCAAAGGAACGCCTTGAATACACTGTAATTGGAGATGCGGTAAATACTGCTTCGCGGTTGGAAACACTTTCCAAGTCAGTATCATCCAGGGTATTAATCTCAAAGGATGTTTTCGACCGCTTATCCCATGAGATGCAGTCAAAAGTTTTCTCTTTGGGTGAATTCGGGTTAAAGGGAAAATCAGAAAAAGTCCAAGTATATGGTGTTTTTTAAGCACTTAATTAAATATATATGATTTTTTTACAGAAAATTCATTTATCCAAGACATTTTAACATTTTCTTCCCTGCACCGCATATGGGACATTTCCAATCATCCGGCAAATCGTCAAATTGAGTTCCCTTTGGAATTTTCCCTTTTCTGTCGCCCTTATCGGGATTATAAATATAACCGCAGTTGGTTGATTGACATTGGTACATTTCATGAGGTTCTGCCATTTTTGGATCTCCATTGATTGTTTTTTTATAGTTTACATTGTATTAAATGAACACTTTATAACAAAGTTTAAAATTCAATCTTACTTTAATTCATTGATATTGAGAGAACTTTGTAAAATGCAATTTTTAAAAAATAATATTATACTCTAAATACTTAATGTATTCAAATGATAAAGCTGGGTTTTTCAAAGTTTTCCCCCGACATGACATGGTATACTTCGGAGTTAAATTGAGTAAAAATTTACATTATAAAAAAATCTATACTTAACCTCATCATGTAATTTGTGCAAAAAGCATCACAGAAAACTGATTCCATTGGTCAAGGCAACGATATTTTCTTTTAGACCGGTAGTGATTTTCGATTTCTTAAAATCATGTCTGTCAACAAATTGTAGAAGCCGATGAAAAATTGTGTTAAAGTGTTCAACGGCTTTGATCTCCTTCGTTATTAGTATTTTGTGGGTAAACAACTATAACATATAAGGAGATTTAAGTATAACTTTTACTTATTCTTAACCGGAAAGTAGTGATCTGGTAACTTATATCGTGGACTCCGGCAAAAATGTTATAATTTTAAATTACTTAGATTACTAAAGAATATCTATGGATAGCTCGAAGCTGTAACTATTTAAAAAATAGGAGAATATTCTAATGTCTACAAAGCCTACTCATGAAGAATTGGAAAAAAAAGTTAAAGAACTGGAAAATATCAAGAATAATAATATTGGAAACTATATTCAATTACTGGAAACAATTTCTGATGGTGTCATTGTCCTTGACTACGATTTCAGATGCATCATGGTGAATGATGCCGCATGCAAATTTATGCAACTGCCTAAAGAAAAGATATTGTATAATAAACCTGCTGATGTATTTCCTGGTATTAATAAAGAATCTTTTTATAAAAATTATGAGCAGGTTATGAAAACCCGCATGCCGGTTGCCTTCACCGCCGAATATATTTATCCTGACGGAAGACAAGGATGGTATGAGGAGCATGTTAATCCTATTCCCGAAGGTATTCTCGTGATAATAACTGATATTACCGATAGAAAACTGATTGAAGAAAAACTCAAAAAGAGTCAGGAGAAATACAAAAATCTTTTTAATAATGCCCAGGTAGGATTATATCGTTCAAGAATAAGTGATGGCAAGCTTTTGGAATGTAATGACCTGTTTGCTAAATTGAGTGGTTATAAAGACCGGGAAGAATGTATCAGGAAATGTAACGTAATTGACCATTATTCAGATATCAAACAACGTGAAGAAATGCTGAGAAGGTTAAAAAAAGAAGGATATATTGAACGTTTTGAGGTGACAGCCATAGATAACAATGGATTACAAAATGATTTAGCCTTTTCCGCTCGTATTTATCCTGAAATTGATTGCCTGGAAGGTGCTATAATTAACATAACACCTGAAAAGAAGGCAGAGGCTGAAAGTAAGGAGAGGGGAAAATTATTATCAATGGCATTTGAGGCCAGTGGTTTACTTCAGGGAATAACTACAATAAAGGATGGTAAACATATACAGGTTAATCAACAAACACTTAATGTACTTGGTTATAAAAAGAAAGAGATAATCGGTAAAACAACAAAAGAAATTAATTTTTTAAAAGATTACAAACAGAGAAAAATTATAAGAGAAACATTATTGACAAATGGATATATGAGAGATTATGAAATTAAGTTTTATACAAAGAGTGGTGAGCTTCGTTATGGTATTTGTAACGGTGATGTTGTTAAAATTGACGGTATTAAATACTTTATGACTGCTACTAACGATATTACCGATAGAAAGAAGGTAGAGAATAAATTAATAAAAAAAGAAAGTGAATTGAAAAAGAAAGCAAAAGAGCTTGAGGAACTTAATTCAGCTTTAAAGGTTTTACTTAATAAAAGGGATGAAGATAAACTTGAATTTGAAGATAGCATTCTTACAAATGTAAAAACCCTAATAGACCCATATTTAGATAAATTAAAAAATGGAAGGTTACCCAACAGTCAAAAAATATTTTTAAAAATACTTGAAGATAATTTAATTGAGATAACATCGTCTTTCAGTCGGCGTTTATCATCCAAACTTTTTAATCTTTCTCCATCAGAGATTCAGGTCGCAAACCTTGTCAAGAAGGGAAAAACAAATAAAGAATGTTCTGAGATTCTTTCTGTAACAATACGCACCGTATCTTTTCACAGGGGAAATATAAGGAGGAAGCTAGGTATAAAAAACAGAAAAATTAACCTTAAAACCTATCTTTTATCACTTAATTAATGACGTTATTCAATGATATCATTTAATTCTTGACACATAAACTCCTTTTCTTAATACTAAAGTCTTGTAATTAGTAAACACCAAAAATCTCAAATTGATTGTTTTTATATTTGAGGTTATTGGCAATATAAAAACCCATCTCAAAAAATACCGCTTTGGTTTGAGGGTAAATGCCTGCTGATGTTAATTACGAATACATTTAATATGTAGAGAATTATAGCAGGCAGATACGAAAACCATCTGACCATAGGTGTATTGATGAGATAATTCTATTTAATAATTAACATTATAAAAGGAGAATCAGTATGGGAGAAGTCAGATTTGACGGAAAAGTAGCTATTGTTACAGGTGCCGGTGGAGGACTTGGTCGATCACATGCCTTAACATTGGCCTCAAAGGGAGCCAAAGTTGTTGTCAACGACCTTGGAGGAACAATGGACGGCTCAGGTTCAGGAAGTGCCATGGCTGATAAGGTTGTTGATGAAATCAAAGCCTCAGGCGGTGAAGCTGTTGCTAACTATGATGGTGTTGATACAGTTGAAGGCGGAAAAAATATTGTTAAAACTGCAATAGATGCATTTGGGAAAGTGGACATCCTGATAAACAATGCAGGAATATTAAGAGACAAAACATTCGCCAAAATGGATGAACAAAACTGGGACATGGTTGTGGGAGTCCACATGAAAGGCGCGTATTGTGTTACTTATGCCGCATGGCCTTATATGCGGGAAAATGCTTATGGCCGTATTGTTTTGACAGCTTCAGGAGCAGGTTTGTTTGGTAACTTTGGTCAAGCCAATTATGGTGCTGCTAAGTCAGCCATGCTAGGTTTCATGAATGTTCTCAAACTGGAAGGGGCGAAATACAATATAAAAACAAACACAATAGCGCCCATAGCAACTTCACGGATGACCGAATCGTTGATGCCGCCTGAGATTCACGACAAGCTCAAACCGGAATTCGTTACTCCACTAGTAGCTTATTTATGTTCTGAAGACTGCGAGGAAACCGGAGGGATTTACACAGTAGGTGGTGGACATTTTGCCCGCATTGCTCTCATGGAATGTCCGGGATATACTCAGGCTGTGGATAAAGAAATTACTGTTGATGATATAAAAAATAACTTTGCGAGCATAAACAGTATTGAAAATATGAAATATTATGCAAGCCTGGCGGATGAAAATGTAGATATTATGGCAAAAATTATGAAGTAATTTTGAAAAGAATTGATGGTGTCGTAAAAAGTCCCCATCTACTGCGTTATAGCGGTTGATCAGAAGTTCGACATACTACATGTATATCTTCACTCCTGATCAACCGCTATGCCTTGTATATGAAGATTTCTACTTAGCCATCGTTAGTACTTTTTACGAGTTCATCAATATTGAAAAACACTTCTATTTAGATTTGATACCTTTTTCGTTTTTAAATCGATGAGAATAAATGAGTAGATCCAGGTATCAATAATTTAGAATATTAAAACATAAGGTAATGATTATGAAGATTATCGGGTTTAGCTCTGGTGCAGTAGGACGCGACTCAAATGTAGATAGAATGGTTAAATCTGTTATGGATGAGAGTGGTTATGAATCAGAATTCATCAAGCTTACAGATATTAACTACTCTGCATGTAAAAGTTGTGTCTGGCTTTGTGCAGGACCTCAGTTATGTATGCTTGAAGACGATCTATTACCTTATTATAAGAAGTTAAAGGAAGCAGATGCCGTTGTATTGGGAAGTCCTATACATTTCGGGACTGTAAGTGCCGGCATGTTAGCTTTTATTTCACGATTGTGGGCATTCCGGCATGTGGATGCTGCTATTGAAAATAAGCCATTCATAATGGTCCTAAGCGGTATTGGATTTGAAGGGGCTGATACATCCATAGATGATTTTAGCAGGGCGGTCATGCCTTTCCAGGTTGATGTTATCGACGTGATTCGATATTGTTCAAAAATACCACCTTGTTACAGGTGTGGTCGTCATAAGGAATGCAGAATCGGCGGAGCATATATGCTCTGGGGCGACAAAGTAAGTACACTATCAATTACTCAAGATCTATTCAACAAATGGGAAGATGACCCTGAAACAGTTACAAGAATTAAAACGGCAGCTGAGAAGCTCAAAAGCTAATTACTGCTGAAAATATTAGTTTATATTAATCGTCAATGATTGCGCAGCAAAGTTGTTTACCCTGCATGACTATATCATCGATACATTTATTACATGAAATACATTTTGATTTCCTGGAATTGCCGCTTTCCCATCTATTAACAATATCAGGCTCTCTTATAAAAGGGCGGCATAGTGAGACATAGTCGGCATCTTTTTTCTTGATAATATCATTTATTAACTCAAAGGATCTTAAACCACCAACCATCAGAACCGGAATATTCACCAGGCTCTTGATCTCCCTGCAGTAGTTCCTGAAATAGGCTTCACGTTCAGGGCAGTCAATTTTGGCTTTAAATTCACTTTCCTCATAATCGTCACCTCTTAATCCGTTACTAACCTCTATAGCATCAAAGCCAAATTCAGCAAGATATTGGGCAGCTTTTTTCCCCTCGCTGAATTTTAATCCTCCAGGTAAACCGTCATAGATACCGAACTTTATTAATACCGGGTAATCTTCACCGACCTTTTCTTTTATATCTTTTAACGTTTCATGGTGAATCCGGAGTCTGTTTTCAAGACTTCCACCCCAGTTGTCGATGCGTTGGTTTGTAAGGGGGGAAAGAAACTGACTGAATAAATATGAATGCGCCCCATGAATCTGGACAGCATCAAAGCCTGCTTCTTTTGCTCTTACAGCTGCATCACCAAAGGCCTGAATAATTTTAAGGATATCATTCTCTGTCATGGAGCGGTAATATTCGTTGTATTCTGTGTCATTATTGAGAAAAGATGGGGCCAGAGCTTTTTCATCAGTAATGTTCAGTGCTTTAAGTAACCCGGCTCTGTCCTTTCCTGCATGAAAAAGTTGAACGGCAATTTTGGCTCCCTTTTGATGGACAGATGTGGTTAATTGCTTTAGACCTTGTACATAATCATCACTATGGATTGAATTATGATCCATTGTTATCTTTCCGGAAGGAATGACATTAGTAATTCCTGTTAAGATTAAACCGACACCTCCATTTGCAAGTTTTGTGTAAAAATTGATCTGATTTTCTGTTACCTTTCCTTCAGCATCAGCAAGTGCATCATATGTTGCTGACCGTACAAACCTGTTTTTTAATTCTAGGCTGCCTATCCTTGTCTGATCAAAAAGTGTGCTCATCAAAACCTCCGGAAATAATAAGTTAATTTTTTTAAAAGATAGAGATTATAGTTTATCTTAAAAATACATCCTTGGTCCGATTTATTAAGATGCGTTCTATATATTAAGTAAAATTTCCATGAAATAATAAGGTATATTTGAATGATTTTAATTTGTATGTCAAAGTCATAATTATATTTATATTTCAACATGCAACTTTATTTTATCACAAAAAACAGCAAAACATTGACTTCCATGATTAATAAATGGGTTGATAGATTTTCATATTCATTTACAGTAAATATTAAAAAATAAAACAATTATTAAAAAGTGTAATCACTTAATATATTTATACAAAAACAGATATAAAAGTAATTAATTTACAGGAACAGGGGTGATATTTTGTTTTTTTCTTGACAATAAAGTTGCAACTGATAATTTCAGCCCTATCGATCGTTCGAGAGGCCTTGTTCTCTCGGTCAGTATTATGTTTTTATATTTTTTAGTTGCTATCTTTAATATAAAATAATCATGTAAAAAGGTTTGGTGAAACATCTGTGAATAGGTCGTTAATAGTCCTTGAATATATATAATATTCAATTTATTGTAACAAGCCACAATGCAATAACGGAGGTATAATAATGACATCCCAACAAGACATCCAGAGTCAGTTAGTCATTGGGGAAGCACTTGCACGAGCAGCGAGAAAATTTCCTGATATGGAAGCGCTAGTTTTCAGAGACAAAAGAATGACATACAGACAGTTTGATGAACAGGTAAACCGCCTTGCAAATGCTCTGTTAGGACTAGGGATTTCTAATGGCGACAAAGTTGCTGTTCTTTTTACCAACTGCACGGAAATAATCGAATCATATATGGCACTTTGCAAAATAGGGGCAGTCGGAGTTCCTATCAATTTTCGTCTTGTAGCTGTTGAGATGCAATATCAGCTGGAACACTCCGATTCTGTAGCCATTATATTTGGTGAAGCATTTAACGAGATAATTGGTGAGATAAGGCCCCAACTACCTGAGATTAAGAACTATATTAGTGTAAGCGAAAACGGTATAGCTGATACTCTCGATTACTATGAACTTATACGTAATAATTCTGCTGATGAACCGGGTGTTTATGTAAGTGATGATGATCCTGCATTTATAATGTATACTTCAGGTACTACAGGTAAACCAAAAGGTACACTGCTTACCCATAAGAGCATGCTTTTAAGCGTTATACATTTTTTGATTGATTGTGATGTGAGAAGGGGAGACCGGCATATTAGTGTTGCTCCAATGTTTCACGCCATGGCAACATCAGGTAGTCTTAATGTTATATTTGCATGCGGCACAAATGTTATCCTGGAGGAATTTGTTCCACAGGAATACTTAAATGCTCTTGTTAAAGAGAAAATCAATGTAGCAGGGTTGGCTCCTGTAATGTGGATTTTTCTCCTCGATCTGCCTGATATTGAAAAATATGACACCTCAAATTTGAGAGTAACTAGCGTCGGTTCAGCTTTTGTACCTGTTGAACTTAAGAGAAGAATAAAAAAACATTTCCCTAATATTAATATTTATGATGCTTTTGGTCAGACGGAAATGAGTCCTACAACTACAATGCAGCTCCCCATCGACGGACTTGATAAAGAAGGCTCTGTTGGTAGAAGACTTTTATGTGTTGATGCAAGAGTTGTTGATGAAGATGACAATGATGTTCCTCAGGGAGAGGTCGGAGAAATTATTTATCGCGGCCCGACTGTTATGAAGGGTTATTATAAAAATCCTGAAGGAACTGCAGAAGCTATGAAAGGTGGATGGTTTCATAGTGGAGATCTTGTTCGCGAGGATGAAGATGGCTTTATTTTTGTAGTAGACCGGAAAAAAGATATGATTATCAGTGGCGGTGAAAATATCTATGCAGCAGAAGTGGAGGATGCGATATACAAAAACCACAAAGTACTGGAAACAGCTGTAATAGGTGTGCCTGATCCGGTATGGGGCGAAAGTGTTAAAGCAATTGTAGTTGTCAAAGAAGGAGAAACTTTAACTGAAGAAGAATTGATAGAACATTGTAAAGAGAATATTGCCAGTTACAAAAAACCTAAATCTGTAGATTTTATTGATACACTACCAAGAAATCCGACCGGAAAAGTTTTGAAATTCGAGCTTAGGGAAAAATACAAAAGCTGATAAATGATATATATAATTTAAACTATGAGGAGATTAAAATGAGGGAAGCGTGGATAATTGACGGTGTACGTTCACCACGGGGACGCGGGAAAAAAGGTGTCGGGAGTTTAAGCGATGTACATCCACAACGGATTATGGCGCAGGTTTTAAATGGCTTGAAGGAGAAAGTAGGCTTTGATCCTGCAGATGTTGAAGATGTTGTTGCCGGTTGTTGCGGGGGGGGCGGGGATCACGCCATGGATATTGCCCGTATGTCGGTCCTTGATGCCGAGTGGCCTATTTCGGTGCCGGGTATAACCCTGCATCGTCATTGCGGGGCAGGGCAGCAGGCAGTGACATATGCAGCTATGGGTATTATATCAGGCCATCAAGAACTTATGATTGGCGGGGGAGTCGAGTCCATGTCCCGTTATTGTCCTGACCATACTGATGGCTTTACTGCAAATAATAAACATTTATATGAACTTTACCCAATGGTTCCTCAGGGAATCTCTGCTGATCTAATAGCAACGGTTGAAGGTTTTTCAAGGGAAGATGTTGATGCTTATGCAGTTCAAAGCCAGGAACGAACTGCTGTATCAATTGAAGAAGGCCGTTTTGATAATAGTTTAGTTCCAATCTATCACCTTGATGGTACATTAGCACTTGATAAAGATGAGCATCCCAGGCCCGGATCTACGGTTGAAAGTCTTGGTAGTTTGAACCCTTCATTTTTAGCCATGGGTACAAATTTGTTTATTGAAGGGCAGGAGAAAACATTTGATCAAATTTGCTGTGAAATATATCCGGAAATTAAAGAAGTAAATCATGTACATCATGCAGGTAACTCTTCAGGTGTTGTTGATGGTGCGAGTGCTATTTTGTTGTCATCCCCTGATTATGCCAAAGCACACGGCTTGAAACCAAGGGCTCGTATTGTAATGAGTGCAACTTCGGGAACAGAACCAATCATTATGCTAACAGGTCCAGGACCTGCCGCAGAAATATGCCTTAAAAAAGCCGGTATGACTACTGATGATATTGACCTATTTGAGGTTAACGAAGCTTTTGCTGCTGTTGCATTGAAGGTTCAAAAAGACTTAAATATTGATAATGAAATTTATAATGTGAATGGCGGAGCAATTGCTTTAGGACATCCAATTGGTGGAACCGGTCCCATGCTTATTCAAACAGTTCTGGATGAGCTGGAACGCCGGGATAAGAGCACCGCATTGATCGCAATGTGTACCGGTGGCGGTATGGGTACTGCTACCATTATTGAACGTATTTAAACTTGATGGCGTCGTAAAAAGTCTCCATCTACTGCGTTATAGCGGTTGATCAGAAGTTCGACATACTACATGCATGCCTTCACTTCTGGTCAACCGCTATGCCTTTTATATGAAGATTTATACTTAGCCATCGGTTATCCTTTTTACGAGTTCATCAAACTTTAATACTGAAGACACAATAATTAAAAAATGCAGGTTTAGGATACAAGGGTGTCAGGTAGATTGTTGTTTGTTTTTATCTGACACCTTTCCTGTCTGTTCTGCAGCCTTATCAATCGTAAAGAAGGCTTTCTGCGATAGAATACCCGCCGTCTACCGGTATGCTGACACCTGTCACAAAATCTGATGCAGATGAAGATAAAAAGACTGCAGTTCCTATTAAATCTTCTGCAGTTCCCCATCTACCGGCAGGTGTTTTTCTACGTATTTCATCATCCCTTGGAGTGTCTTTCATTACTTTTGTCATTTCAGTCCAATGCCAACCGGGCAGGATGGCATTTACCTGAATATTATTTGCAGCCAGTTCAACAGCAAGGGAGCGGGTCAAACCAAGAACACCTGTTTTTGCAGAAACATAACTGGTGATATAACTCAATCCAAATATTGAGTACATGGAACCGATGTTAATAATTTTTCCGCCATTCCCACGGTCTGCCATAATCTTTGCAGCATTTCTTGCACAAAGGAACGAGCCGGTCAGATGTGTTCCGATTACAGCATTCCAGTCTTCAAGGGGTAGATCTAAAACAGAACCTATTCCAACGTATCCTGCATTGTTGATGAGGATATCAAGTTGACCAAACTTTTTTACGACATTTGTAATTGTCTTTTCAATGTCCTCTTCGTTCCTTACATCTAACAGGTGAACAGCTTCAGTATCACCTATTTCTTTACTTATTGATTCGTTTTTTTCTGGATTTCGACCTGTAACATTAACCTTTGCTCCTGCGGCCTTCAATCCTATAGCCATTGCCCTGCCAAGCCCACTGTTTCCACCTGTGACTAATGCAACCTTGCCTTCCAAAGAGAAAAGTTTCTGATTCATTGTTTTATCCTCATTTGAGTGTAAAAATATAGAATATAATAATGTAGTTTTAAATAGTAGCCTACTGACAGGTTTTAATCAGTATAATTATTTAATTTATTATATAACGAAAATGTAGTAATATTTAAAGTATTGATTTAGTTGTTTAGAGAAAAGGTTGATGTAAAAATTTTTTATAACTCATTTTACCAAGTATAATTTAAAAGAGATTATTATCAAAGGAGATAAATAATGACCATGAATTATGCTGATATGTTGGAATCTATAGCCGATGCCTTCCCTGATGATATTGTTGTATCTCAAGGTGATAAACGTATTACATGGAGATTGTTTGATGAGCGATCCGCAAGACTATCACAGGCATTTAAGAAGCTTGGTGCAGGTAAAGATGATATGGTTGCATTCTTTATCTATAACTGTACTGAATATCTTGAAGGAATATTTGCTACATTCAAACTCCGGTCAATTCCAATCAACGTTAACTTTCGCTATATAGAAGATGAATTAAAATATTTACTTGAGGATTCCGGCGCTAAAATATTGTTGTTTCACGGCTCATTGTCCAAGGTTGTATCAAATGTTCGTGACCAGGTATCTACACTTAAAGCGGTTGTTCAACTCGATGATGGATCTCCCCTCCTTGAAGGGGCATTTCGTTATGAAGATTTAATAGCGGAAAACGAACCTGCAGAACGTATTAAACGCTCTATTGATGATCTTTACATACTTTATACAGGTGGTACTACCGGTATGCCAAAAGGTGTTGTCTGGGATCACAGGGGGCTTTTTGGAACACAGGATGCAATATATTCATTAACAGGTGTTGCCCCGCCAAAAACTATAGAAGAGGTCCCTGTTCAGGCAAAGAAAGTACGGGAAGCAGGTTTCAGGCTTGTTTGCCTCCCAAGTCCTCCTCTAATTCATGGAACTGCATACCTTTTAGCTACCGTTACATTAGTTCTCGGGGGATCGGTAGAATTTCTCAGATCAAAATCTCTTGATGCAGATGAATTATGGCGAACTGTGCAGGAACGGAAAGTAACACAGATCATTATTATTGGTGATGCATTTGGAAAACCAATGATAAAAGCTCTGGAAGAAGCAGAAGAAAAGGGAGAACCTTATGACTTGTCTTCTGTTACTCAAATCTTTAGTTCGGGTGTCATGTGGACTGCACCGGTTAAACAAAAGCTCGCAGAATATGGTGATATGTACCTAATTGATACAATTGGATCAAGTGAAGGGGGGCCTTTTGGTTCTTCAACTGTTGGTCCTGGTATGCCTGCAACAACCGCAACATTCAAAATTGGTAATCGTGCTAAAATTCTTCGCGAAGACGGCACAGAAATACCCCCGGGTTCTGACGAAACAGGTATGCTTGCTGTTTACGGACCAATCCCTTTAAGGTATCATAATGCCCCTGAAAAGAGCGCGGAGACTTTTCGGACCATAGATGGTGTTCGCTACTCAATTCCCGGAGACTATGCTAAAATTGATGCGGATGGCACTATAACTCTTCTAGGTCGCGGCTCAATTTGTATTAACAGTGCCGGAGAAAAGATCTATCCTGAAGAGGTAGAATCAGCTATAAAGCAACACCCAGCTGTGGAAGACTGCAATGTGATAGGACTGCCTGACGAAGAATGGGGCTCTGTGGTAACAGCGGTAGTTCAACTACAAAAAGGAAATAATTCGACTACTTATGAAGATATAATAGAATCACTGGGTGATAAAATATCCAGGTACAAGCACCCTAAACATATAGTTTTTGTTGAAAAGATCAAGCGTACCCCTGCAGGTAAGAGTATTTATAAGCTGTCTAGGGAAATAGCCGCTGAGAAGCTCGGCATATCCATCACTTGAGTTAAATATATAATAAGAGAAAGGAAACAAAAGATGGTTAAAACAATTGCATTGATTAAGAAAAAAGCCGGAATTTCAAGAGAAGAATTTATCATGTATTATGAGGAGGTCCATGCACCACTGGCACTTAAGCATTTACCTATGATAAAAAAATATACTCGTAACCATATCTTTAAAAACCCAGCTATAGAAGGACCGGATTTTGACTGTATCACAGAACTCTGGCTGGATAGCAATGCAGATGTGAAGAAACTTCTAAATTTTGTGCAATCTGACGCCGGTAAAGTAATCCGTGATGATGAAGAAAAATTTCTGGACAGAGAAAACACTAAATTTATTATGGTCGATGAAAAAATATCGATAATTTAGTGTTTATCACGAATATATTTGAATTATGTTTATGAATATATTATTAAATGCATCACGGAATCATCTATTAATAATGCATGGTAATAATGCATGGTAATTATGCATGGGTAAAGACCCAGGGGAATTCTTATGAAACGCAGCCTTTTTCTATTATTTCTATTTATTTTTGTTTTTTTCAATATTGCAAACGCAGCTGATGACATTACCGGACAGGTAGTAAAAGTCGAAGAAGGGGATGTGATTGTCATTTTAACCAATAGTAATAAAAAAATTATTGTAAGGCTTGCCGGCATTGATTCGCCTGAAAAAAATCAGTCTTTCGGTGATAGAGCAAGGGAGGCAACTTCAGGTATGGTATTATGGGAAGATGTGTCTGTAACTCCTATAGATGTAGAAAAGGACCTTGTTTTAGGTTTGGTATATATTAATAACAAATCTCTTAATGAAGATCTAGTAAAAAAAGGATTTGCATGGGTATATAAAGAAATCTGTACTATGGATGTTTGTGATAAATGGGTTGAGTATGAACAGGAAGCAAGAAGCAGAAAAATAGGTTTGTGGAGAAAAAGTAAGCCCATGTCACCCTGGGCGTTTCGTAAAAAGATAATAAGCACTGTTCGTGAAAAGGAAAAGCGCAAACCTAAAGGTATTGAGGTTATATATTCTAGAGATTACAAAAAAGAAATTTTTCATAAATACGGGTGCGAAGATTTTAATTGCAGAAACTGCTATACGGTAACAAAGAAAGAGGCTTTAGCTAGAGGATGCAAGCCTTGCGAAAAGTGTAATCCTTGATGGAGTCGTAAAAAGTCCAATATCTGCGTTGCGTTTCATCCCTTGTCACTTCAGTGTACGATAAGTACGCCTCATTCATAGGGATTTGCGACGCTTTGATCTTGAACTTTTTACTTTGCCATCCAAAGTTGACTTTTTTACGGGTTCATCAACCTGTAATTTAATTATTTTTTAGCTTCTTAGTTTCTTTAAAAACGAAATGATTACTCAATAAAGATTGTAATGGAACTATTTTATTGCATATAAATTTTTATTAAAATAATACTTCAATTTTTTTTGATAATTCACTGGCTAATGCCAGTGCTTCATTTTTATTTTTTACCTGGCCTGAATCCTGAGCTTCGCGAACTTCCTTTAGAATCCTACCAATTTCCGGTCCCGGTTTCAGACCAAGTCCTATGAGATTCTTTCCATTTATAAAGTCTTTAATATCAAATTGTTGAGAGTATTTATTAAAGTATTTGTTTATCATTTGTATAGACCAGTTCAAATGATGTTTTCTTGCAGCACTATTTGATTCAGGACCGAGAGTGCATTCACTGTCAGCCATTTCCATTATAATAAGAGGAACTATGTCCTGCTTTAATTTTCTTATCCATTTTAGTGTGGTTTTCTTTGTTACTTCAGGCCTTGAAAGCAAAAGAATATGCATATGTTCAGTTATTAATGTTTTAATAAAAAACTTATCCTTTTTCGATAGTTTCAACCGTTGTGATATTGATTCGCTGATTTCTCCACCCTTTTTATCATGACCGTGGAAATAAATTCTTCCAGAGTCTTCATATATTTTCTTTGATTCAGGTTTCCCTACATCATGAAAAAGAGACGCAATTTTTGATATCTGCAGTCTGTTTCCGGAATTAAGATTGCTAAAAACATGATGTGCTTCCGCCCCAAAAAAATCGTTCAGGTTATTTATGATATGTTCGAATTTTTCCAGAACCGCCATGGAATGCTCCCAAACATCCATATTATGGAAATCATTCTGTTTACACCCTTTCATGGGAATTATTTCAGGGAATAATATCTCAAGGACTTTATAATCATCCATCATACGGACAAATAAAGAACTATGTTTTGAATTAAAAATTTTATATAATTCAGATAGAATTCTTTCAGAAGATACTTTTACAAGAAGGTGGGCATCACGAGAAATTGCTGAAAGGGTATCGGAGGAAATTATAAAATCAAGTTCTGCAGCTAATCTGAATGCTCGAAGAATTCTTAATGGATCAGATTTAAATGAGAAGGAATCTGCCATTTTGATTTTACCCTGTTTAATATCATTTTGACCGTTCAGAGGATCTATTCTTTTACCAATACTGCCATCAGGAAATAATTCTATAGCAATGGCGTTGATTGTGAAATCCCGTTTTTTAAGATCTTCATTAATGTTTTCCCCCTGCATTTGTACAATGTCGAGGAATAATTTCTTATTATTTCTATCAATAATACGGTAACATGGTGCATAGCTTTTATTCTTAAACGGTACAACTACGGCACCACCTATTTCAGATAACTTCAATGCCGCTTCCATTGCATTCGTACATACTAAATCTATATCATTTATAGTACGTGAAAGGATATAATCCCTTACTATACCTCCAACAATGAAAAGGGGTGGTAAATCAACCTTTACTGGTGCTATCC
>JABHLN010000021.1 GCA_018693105.1 Desulfobacterales bacterium
CCTCGGGATTTGCGGCGCCTTGATCTTGAACTTTTTACTTTGCCATCCAAAGTTGACTTTTTACGAGTTCATCAATATTAACCGTTTTAAACCTTAAGCTAATCAGTAGGTTTATAAATACTGCTTAACAGCTTCAAACTCATTCGATCTAACAGGACGCCATCTTATAGAGTACAATTCCTCCGAACCTATGCTTGTGACATGTTCAAAGACAGCAGCTTCCATTTCTTTAGGGATATTGGGATTATATCCAATCCAGAGTACTTTTTTCATATCCAGTTTGAAGTCCAGGCATATTCTTCTTACCAGATCCTGATAACGATTCTTTACTGAAAAACCTTCTTGAAGTTTCGAAGCTAAAACAATTACAGGCCTGAGTATATGTATACCCGGATTTTTCTCGGAAATATCAATGATAGTAAGCCTGCAAGCACCTGGCCACCAGCTTACAGGCTTAAAACCATCGTTTTTATTACCATCCCATTCATATTCACCATCAAATATTATCATGCTGACAATTCCCTGCGGTCAGACATGTCCACGAGGACACGATCTCTTGCCTTGTCAATACCAAGCTCTTTCCTCTTTTTATCAATATGAGCAATCATTAATTGTGCAATTTCATGAGGATCTGAAGCTGTCCCCCATTTCCCGAAACCCTGTTTCTCAAGGCCATCATACAAAAGGTCATGAAACTTGGTGTCTTTGACTATTGGAAACCCGACACCAAAAACAGTATATACACCTGAGGCTACAAAATACTGACCGATTGCAATTGCTTTTTCACTCATCCATTCGGGTGCAGCTCCTGCAACCGGGAGGTCCGCTATTCTTGTCCCCAGGCCTCCGGCTTTCACCATGGCCGAAGCAGCTATCAGTATCCTGCTATTATCAACACATGAACCAAGTCCAAGCACAGGGGGTATCCCCACGGCTTCACAAACCTCACTAAGTCCGGGCCCCGCAAAATGTGCGGCCTCCGGTACAAGAAAACCTGCTTTGGCAAGGGCAATCTGAGAGCACCCTGTCTGAAGGACAAGTACATCGTTTTTGATAAGTTCTTTAACAAGCTCAATATGAACATGGTCCTGTTTTACTCTTGGATTCGTGCATCCTACTACACCTGCAACTCCTCTTATTCTGCCGTTTATTATATTATCATTCAATGTATAATAACTGCCTCTGAATGTTCCCCCAAGTACATATTCAATATATTCATGGGAAAAACCATGAATCCCCGGATTTGTAATTTTAGGAATTTCAACAGGCATTTTTCTTGTACTGAACCTTGAGATTGCCTTGAAAAGAATTTCGTCTGTGCATGCCCTAGGTTCTTCTTCATCGAATTCTATATGAGTTGCTCCTTCTATCATGCATCTTGGGTTTGTAGTAACCATATGAGTGTCATAACATTTTGCTACTTCGACAAGTCCCTGCTTTATGCATTGTATGTCAACAACCATAGCATCAACCGCACCTGTGACAATAACTGCTTCAGTTGAACCAAAATTTCCGGCGTGGGGGACACCATGCCGTGACATCATTTCAGCACCGGAACAGCACATCCCTACAAGGTTTATCCCTTTTGCCCCTTTTTCTTTCGCGGCATTAATAAAAAAGGGGTCATTTACTGCAGCAAGCATCGATTCAAAAAGATTTGGTTCATGACCGTGTACAATCACATTTACCTGGTCTTCTTTGAGAACCCCCATATTTACATCTGCAAGTAACGGCGAGGGTGTGCCAAACATGATATCAGAAAGTTCGGTAGCTACCATTGAGCCGCCCCACCCGTCAGCAAGTGCTGTCCGGCTGCTTTGCCTGGTAATGTTTTCATAATGCTGATCGCACCCTATATGTGTTCTTGTGAGAAGCTCCATAACCTCTCTCATGGCTCCCCTTGGTACTATTCCTGCTTTGCGCCAGTCTTCAAGGGTATCAGCGGGGGCTCTTTTTACAAAAGGCATTTCACCTTCAACCTGTGTGTATGTTTTATCAAGTTCTTTATAAAGGTCAGTTCCAATTTCTTTTATACTTCGCCCTTCGGTTTCAATGCCGATGGATTTGGCAACTACTTCAAGTTTTGCAGTATCACTTATTTTGTAATCGGTTATTTTGCCATCAATAATTCCTTTGAAAAGTTCAAGTATGCTCATCCCATGATCATTATGGGCAGCTGATCCAGTAGCCACCATCCTGGCAAAATTTCTTGCCATAATGGTATCTATGGTTGCTCCACACACTCCAGCCTTTGAATATGGATCTCTTGGGTTAAGCCTGCAAGGCCCCATGAAACAGTGCTTACAGCACGCAGAATCTGCACCTATCGGACATGGTCGCATTTCAGCAGCCCTGTCAGCATCAAGTATAACGCCGTCCTTACGTGCTTTTTTTATCATCTGGCACGTAGCTTCACAGCTGGTTAAACTCTCAGCATCTAATTTATTATCTTTATCCTTACCCATATTTCCTCCTTCTTTTAAGGATATACGAAAATTATGGAATCAGAATCAAAGAATTCAGGTAATTATAAAATGAAGAAAATTCAATTGAAGAATGTTAACTATAAGCTGTCTCAGAAAAAAATCAGGGTTCCTGGCAAGCTACAAAGTGGCGAGAAAGCGTATCATACAGGTAGTATGTGAGCATTTTGAGCCGCTTTGTAACGCCGCCAGGGGCACTTAGATTTATTTTGAGATCGCTTCTATTTAAATAGTCCGGTTTCCGAGCAGCCATTACCTTAAACTCTTGAATACTTTACTATAATTCCTCGTTAAAGTTAACAGTATTTCAGAAAATTACTTACTATTTAGATAGTAAATCTTAATTATGGATTGTCAAGGCTCATCGCATAGAAGCTGCTTGAGCCTTTCACTTAGAAACATTATGGACTCGATATCAAGGTGCTCAATAATGGTTTCGTCAAAAAGAAGCTTTACTTCAGGATCGAAATCAACATTACCAAAATCATCATTAATAGATATGTCCCAGAACATAAGCTTGATTGGAACTTTTGGAAGGGGGCAAAAAAGGATTGAAATACCCGAAGACTGATCTTTGTCCTTCTTAATAATTCCACCAATTTCTGTTGCTTTTTCTATAAGTTCTTCTGTTTTTCGCTTGAATCTTTCAATAAGTGGGAGTTCAACATGATCCACCATTGATTTTATTTTTGAAACCGTATTAGGAAATTCTATCAAACCTTTCCATTTTCCGGTTGGAAACGATGAGCCGCCTTGTGCGATATGGTTATACAAAAAAACCTTCTCCCATCGGGTTAATTCTGATCCATCTTTTTTGGTAATATTTTCATTTGTAATCAATACTGATCCTGTAAAGTAAGGAAGTTCCAGAATTATTTTATCACCCGATTTAAGAAGCTGTCCTCCTATCCTTTCAGGTAAATCCGCAATATCCATTGAGGAAGCTTTTTCTCTGGCCCATTCAAAAGCATCCTGAGCCATGTCTCTTTTCAGCCATTTCCCAGCGGCATATTGTTCATCAAGCTCTGTACGGCACCTTTCTATAATTTCAGGTTCAAGATGTGGGCAGGTGTCCAAAGGTAGTTTCTCTGAAACAACCATACTTGCAAATGCTAAACATGTAGAGTAACCACAGTCTTTGCAATTTGTTTTTGGTAAAATATCCCGGTAAAGGTCTACTACAGATAAAGCCATAAATAATTACCATGAAGCTATCTCAAAATAAATCTAAGTGCCCCTTGCGGCGTTACAAAGCTACTCAAAATGCTCATATACTACCTGTATGCTCTGCTTTCTCGCCCCTTTGTGCCTTGCCAGGAACCCTAATCTTTTTTTTGAGATAGCTTCATTTATTGTTATGTTATCCTGTTCATAAAAAAGATTACTCACGTAAATCGGCATGCGCCGACCTGCAATACATGAGAAGGATTTGATATATTTGCAAAAATAATATTGGATCCGGGTGGGTCTCCTGGAAGTAACAGTCCTAAACCTCTTCCCATACAATGCAGTCCGTAGGACAGTTTTTTATTGCTTCATCGACATCCTCTTCAGGGTATATTTCAAGATCAATGATTTCAATAAAACCGGATTCACTAAGTCTGAACGCTGAAGGGCATACATCCACGCATAAATGACAAACAATACAATCACTAAGTTCAATTATCGGTCGTTTCATGAAGCTCCAAAATATCACCAATCACATAATAAGAACTTTTAGAATAATTATGAATCCCATAAAGATCTCATTCTTGAATTTATGTACCTCTATAAAATCTAAATGTATACTTCTATATTATATATTCTTATTAATTATCGCCTTTCCAATTTTTTTGCCAAGTTCGAAACATGAGTTTAATCCATCCTGATCAGGTATATATTTTATTTTAACTCCAGGATCTATTATGTCGAACTTCATAGATTCCAGTTCCTGATTTATCTGTTTTACTGACTCCCCGCTCCAGCCGAAAGAACCAAAAGCAGCTCCAATTTTATCTTTCGGCTTAAGTCCTTTCATATAAGTCAAAAAATCTATAACGGTCGGGTAGATATTGTTATTTAAAGTCGGTGAACCAACTACAACTGCACCTGCATCCATCACTGCGGTCATTACATCACTTCTGTGCCAGTTTCTGAGATTCATGGGTCTTGCTTCAACACCTTCATTTGCAATACCGTCTACTATCATTTCAGCCATAAGTTCTGTGCTGTGCCACATGGAATCATAAACAACAACTGCTTTCTTTTCCGACTTCTGTTTTGTCCATTCCACATATGCATTTATTATACTTGAAGGATTCTTCCTCCAAATTATTCCATGATCAGGACATATTGTCTTAATATCCAGACCCATGGAGATCACATCGCCAATGAGCTTTTGAATTTTATCCGAATAAAGAAGAAGTATATTTGCATAATATTTTTTTGCATGGATAAATATTTTTTCTCCAATCTGATCATCAAATTTTTCAGGCCCGGCATAATGTTGTCCAAAACCATCACTTGAAAATAAGATTCCGTCTTCTTTAACATAGGTAAACATACTGTCAGGCCAGTGTATCATTTTTGTTTCAAGAAAAGTAAGTGTTCTTTTCCCAATACTAAGTTCCTCACCAGTTGAAACAGGCTTATAATTAAACTCCCTGCTGAAGTGAAGAGGAAGGTTTTTCATACCCATTTTAGAACAATAAACAGGTTTATCTTCCCCTATGGCATGCATAACCACAGGAAGACTTCCCGAATGATCCATTTCTGTGTGGTTGCTAATCACATAATCAATCTTTTTAGGGTCTATTATCTGTGAAATATTATTAAGTAATTGACTTGAAAACTCTTTTTTTACAGTGTCAATCAGCGTAATTTTTTCATCAATAATTAAAAATGCATTATATGTAGTTCCATTATTTGTTGAATACCCGTGAAAGTCCCTTATGTTCCAATCTTCTACTCCTACGTTGTAAATACCATCTGCAATTTCAAACGGTTTCATTTCTATCCTCTTCAAAGTTTAAAGACAGGATAAGCAGATATAACTATATTGCTAATAAAAATTATATCATGCCTATCCTGTCTTATTAAAACCAGTTACGTGACTATTTGATATCTCGTTAACAATTTTTTTACTCTTCTTTCTCAAACTCCTCTTTTCCTACACCACATGTAGGGCAGGCCCAGTCATCAGGTAAATCTTCAAATTTTGTACCGGCATCTATCCCGCCATCAGAGTCTCCCTCTTCAGGATCATAAACATATCCGCAAATATTACATACATACTTATCCATTCTTTACCTCCCTTTCAATTTTATTAATCGAAAATTTAAATAAGAATATTCAAACATCTTTTTGCCAACAACAAACACAATATTATTTACAAGTTACATACACCATAATTATTGTAATACCATTACATGCTTTTAAGGGTGTTACTAATATTTTTAAAAGTTAAAATATCATGATGCTTATTTTATATATACAAACTTTTGTACATTATTATAAAAGACTATAATATTTTATTATAATCAAAGTCAGGTGAAAGAATAGCTTGTTTCAGGCCGGCCAAATCAATCTTTTCTGCAACTGCCTTGGTAATCTTATTGAAACCTTTCTTGTCCCCAAGCATAATGCAACCAATAATTTTATTATTATCAAAAACTATTTTTTTATAAACTTTTTCATCTGATACTATTTTTGCTTCAAAATTTTCATCGTCATCAATCTTGCCAACTGATGCAACGTCTACACCAACCACCTTTAATGTGTTTGCCATAGCAGTACCGTTATAAATAAATTCACCATCAGCCATATTAATCCCGGCGGCTTTCCCCTGCTCAGTTGAGGCAGGCCATATTCCATACATCATTTCATTACACTCTGCCACATCACCGGCTGCAAAGATATCCGGTACGTTCGTTTCCAGTTTTTCGTTAACCGCTATCCCCCTTCCACAGTTCAACCCGAGCATCTCAGCTAATTCAAGATTAGGCCTTACACCTGCCGAAATAATAACCATTTGTGCAGGAAGTTTTTCACCACTTTCTAGTAAAACCTCTTCGACTCTTTCATTTCCGGCTATTTCACTGGTTTTAGCATCGAGCCTGAACGAAAGGCCAAGCTTTTCCATAATCCCTTGAAGCCTGTTCGCGCCCCCTTCATCAAGCTGTCGCGGCAGTAATCTTGAAAAAAACTCTACAACATTAATCTTCTTACCGGTTTTTCTTAAAGCATTGGCAACCTCAAGCCCCAGCAACCCCCCACCTATAACAACGACATCATCAATATCTTTTGCATATTTAAGAATATTTGCTCCATCATCAATATTTCTGAGAGCGAAAACTCCGGTTTTATCAGAACCTTTTATTGGAGGTATGAAGGAGTGGCTGCCTGTTGCAATTAGTAATTTGTCAAATGAAAGTACCTGCCCGTTTTCAGTTACAATAGTTTTTTCTTCCGGATTGGCATCAACAATACGAGTATTTAGTATTAATTCTATATTTTTATCTTCGTACCAGCTGTCTTTTCTTATTACCAGATCTTCTTCTTTTAGTTCTCCTGCTATATACTCATTAAGTCTTATTCTCGAATAAAAAGGCAAACCTTCATCTGAAATAATTTTAATATTACCCTCTTTATCAATATTACGAATATTTTCCCCTGCAGTAGTACCCGCAACTCCATTGCCAATTATTATATATTTTTTCATAACAACCCCTTCCTCTTCCTTTTTTAGGTTTATCTAATTTAGATTATTATTAAATACTATTCAGTGTAATACGTTATTATTTTACATGTAACCGCTTTATATTCATATAGTAAAGAATAGGTACAGTCATCCGTGAAAAAAGGAGAGAAGCTATCTCACCTGCCATCAGCGAAATTGCAAGCCCCTGAAAAATTGGATCAAAAAGAATAACCGAAGCACCTACAACAACTGCAGCTGCTGTGAGCATCATAGGTCTGAAACGAATCGCACCGGCATCTACGACAGCTTGCTCAAGAGGTATTCCTTCATCAAGCCTGAGCTCAATAAAATCGACAAGAATAATTGAATTTCTCACAACAATTCCCGCACCCGCGATAAAACCTATCATGGATGTAGCTGTAAAAAAAGCATCTGCCATCCAATGTGCCGGCAAAATCCCTATGAGGGAAAAAGGTATTGCGACCATAATTACAACCGGTGTAGTAAAAGATTGAAACCACCCTACCACAAGAACAAAGATTAAAACGAGAACAACAGCAAATGCTATTCCCATATCTCTAAAAACTTCAAATGTAATATGCCACTCGCCATCCCATTTCATGGAATATTTCCTGTCACTTTCAGGGATAGCCGAATCATACTGTTTAATTTTATAACCTTCGGGAAGAGAAATGGAATCAATTTTCTTCCGCATTTCTAAAATTGCGTAAACCGGGCTTTCAGTTACTCCTGCGACATCACCGATAACATGGACAACCGGCATTAAATTTTTATGATAGATACTTCTATCGTTAGCCCTCATAACAGGTGTAACAAGAGTAGAGAGTGGAACAAGGCTTCCGTCTGCAGCTGAAACTTTAATAGTTTCCAGTCTTTTTATACCAGCCCTTGCAGTCAATGGAAGTTGTATAATAATAGGCACATCTTCTTTTTCAACAGGTTGATGTAGCAGTCCTACCTGCCTGCCGCTTAATGCCAACTCAATAGTGTGTACTATACCCTCCACATTTATTCCATGCAGGGAAGCCTTTTCCCTGTCTACTTCAAAATCATATATCTGGTTTTCATCCTCCATATGCCAGTCAACATCCACAACTCCCGGTGTTTCTTCAAAAACTTTAATTATATTTAATGCGATTTCTCTCTGACGATTATAATCAGGCCCATAAACCTCGGCTACAATAGTTGAAAGGACCGGTGGTCCCGGAGGCACTTCTGCCACTTTTACTCTGGCATTATACTTTTCCGCAATTTTTACCAGATGTGGTCGAACACGTTTTGCAATATCATGACTCTGGTCTTTTCGATGTTTTTTCTCAGCAAGGTTCACTTGAATATCAGCAACATTCGTCCCTTCTCTTAAGAAGTAATGACGAACAAGTCCATTAAAATTAAACGGCCCCGATGTACCCACATAAATTTCATAGTCCGTAACTTCGTTAACAGTCTTCAGATATTCTCCCATTTCCATGGAAGCAGATGCTGTTTCTTCTAGGGTTGCACTTTCAGGCATGTCTATAATTACCTGGAACTCACTTTTATTGTCAAAAGGCAGCATTTTTACTTTAACAAGACCGAATAAAACCATTAAGCATGACAATGTTAAGAGAAGAACTACTATCATTAGAAAAAGTAAGCGCCATCTCGGATTATTAATAAGAGGAGACATGATCCTTCTATATAAAAGTGTACTCCATCCCTCCTTTTCATGATCTCCGGGATCTCCTGTACTTGAACTCTTGATCAATCTTATTGACGCCCAGGGTGTAATAATAAAAGCAACTATCAAGGAAAAAATCATGGCAGCTGAAGCCCCGACAGGTATTGGTCGCATATAAGGCCCCATCAGTCCGCCTACAAACGCCATAGGAAGAATAGCGCATATAACTGTCAATGTAGCAAGTATAGTCGGATTTCCCACTTCATCTACAGCTTCAATTGCCACTTCCATGGCCGGCCTATCGTTATTTTCAGGTAGTCTGAAATGACGAACAATATTTTCAACAATAACTATGGCATCATCAACAAGAATACCAATAGAAAAAATTAATGCAAAAAGGGTAATCCGGTTAAGAGTATATCCATATATATAAAAAACAGATAATGTAAGAGCAAGGGTTACAGGTATTGCAAGTGCTACAACACCTGACTCCCTGCGACCAAGTGTAAACCATATCAAAAGAGTTACCGACACAACTGCTATCATCATGTGATATAATAGTTCATTACTTTTTTCCCGGGCTGTTTCCCCATAATGCCGCGTTATGGTCATATTGAGGTTATCAGGTATAATTGTACCCCTTGAATTTTCAATTCTATTAAGAATTTTTTCAGCTACAGATATAGCATTTGTACCTTTTCTCTTTGCTACTGTAATTGTAACCGCTGGGAAAATCTCTTTTTGGAGTCCCTTTTTATCAATCCCTTTTTCACCGGCAGCAGGCCCCGTACCAAAAAAAACATAATTATCAGGCTCTCTTTGGCCATCCTTTACTTTTGCAACATCACGGAGATAAACCGGTCTTCCGTTACTGAGACCGACAACAATGCTTTCAATATCATGAATATCTTTAAGAAAGCTCCCTGCATGAATAGAGATCTGCCCCTCACCGGAAGGGAATTCACCGACATCGCTTTCATAATTTGCAGCCTGAACAATTCCGGAAACTTTCATAAGATCAAGACCAAAAGCTGCCAACCGAACAGGATCAATATTTATATCTACCTGTCTGCCCCCACCCCCAATTATATTTGTAATCGAGACATTATTTTCCCGTTTGGCAATATTTTCAACTTCTGCAGCAACCCGGCGAAGCATATAATGATCGAAATCATTACTCCAAAAAGTAAGGGCAAGAATCGGAACATCATCAATATATCTAGGTTTTATCAGTGGCTGGCTTGCCGCCCATGGGATTCGGTCCATGTTTGACATTAGTTTGGATTGAAGCCTTACAATAGCTTCCTCTTCATTCTGCCCAACATAAAAGCGAACAATAGCCATTGACATTCCAGGACTTGAAGTGGAATAGACATATTCAACTCCGGGTATTTCCCAAAGCAGTTTTTCCATCGGGGAGGTAACCCTTTGTTCAACCTCTTTCGAACTTGCTCCCGGCATTTTTACAAAAACATCAACCATTGGAACAATGATCTGGGGCTCCTCTTCACGCGGAAGTGCAATTACAGAGGCAATTCCCAAAAGGATTGAAGCAATGATTATAAGTGGTGTAAGTTTTGAATCTATAAAATATTCTGCAGTCTTTCCAGCAATACCCTTTTTTGTATTCATTTAGCTGTCCCCAAAATCACTCCATCCTCAATTTCCGGTGAAGGTGCTACTATATATCTATCCCCTGCCCTTATACCCGAAATAACCTCTATAAGGTCCTTAAAAACTCTACCGGTTCGTATAATCCGAAAGTGAACAATATTTTTTTCATCTACAAGATAAAATCCTGTTAGTTGTCCATTGCGTAATACCGAGTTTTCAGGTATCAAGATCATCCCCGCTTCTCCTACAGGTATGGCTACTCTGGCAAAAACACCTGAACGAAACTTCTGGTTGTCCGGAAGTGCGACCTTTATTCTAAATGATCTGCTTTTTTTATCTGCAGCAGGATCTATCCTGCCGACTATACCTTTTACAGATTCCTCCTGAAGAGAAGGTATTGACACACTTGCTTTCTGCCCAAGCCTTATTGACTCTATGTGCTCTTCGGGTATATCAAGAGTTACACAAAAAGCACCTTTTTTTTCGAGTGTTAAAATAGGTGTACCCGGAGATACCAGATCGCCGATATCTATCATTTTTAAAGTAATTTTTCCTGAATACGGGGCGATAACATTCGCATCCTTTTTCCTGGCTTTTGCAGATTCAACAGATGCTTCAGCCTGCTGCACCCTGTGTTTTCCAGCTTCAATAAGCTCTTGTGTCTGATTAAGTGAAGCCTTGGATTGCCTGTATCGCGCATCTACTTCATCATATTTCTGGCGGCTTACTGATTTTTCATTTAACAGTATTTTATACCTGTTAAATGTTGATTTAGCCAGCTCTGCACCTGCAACAGCAGATTCACGGGAAGATTGAGCTGATTTTAAAGCTCTTCTTGCCTCTTTCAGCCCAGCCTCCGCTTTTCGTAAATTTGCAGAAACCTGACGATCATCAAGCTCAACAAGAAGGTCTCCTTTTTCAACGAAATCACCTTCACGTACATGTATTGATTTCACAGCACCCATGATCTCGCCTGAAATAGTACTAGTTGTTCTCGCATTAACAGTCCCTACAGCTTCATATAAAAAGGGCTGTTTACTAATTGAAGCTACGGCAACAGAAGCTTTAACAATTTTTCTGTTTTCTTTTTTTATATTTCCAGGTTCTATCTTTTCTGAACAACCTGCCGAAATAATAAAGACACAGAAAAATAAAATTCTCATAAAATGAATTATCCACATGATATCCACCGGTTATAAAGAGTTTATCAAAATTTAAAATGTTATTATTTCAAAACCTGCTTGACGATAACCTTCCATGCCGGGATGCCCTGAAAAGTCTCCAACAATTTTCAGATCTTGTTCTTCAACAGATTTTAGTTGACCAGGCTTACCGGCACATGCTCTGCATACACCTTCAATAAGTCCTTTATTTTTTATCTTTTCCCAAAGATTGTTCAAAGGATTATCTTTACTGGCAAGCGCAGGAAGAAGATTTACTGAACTACCTTCAATTATTATTTTAACTTCACCCCTTTCTCATGCATATCAAGTGCATTCAAAAGAACGTGAATAAAAAACATTAGATCCCCATCAATAAAAGAATAGTGCCGTTTTTGGTATAATAACCTAACATATTAATACCAACTGACCCCCAGCAGGTTTCATTGGAAACCGTTTGGGGGCAGTAACTCATGTGGTAAATTCTAAATTCATTAGTTCTTTGTAAACAAAGATTCAGGGATTCACATCATTATCTGTATATTGATTAACCTCCGAAATATCTTTTCAACAATCCTTCAAAAGCTTTTCCGTGTCGTGCCTCATCTTTGCACATTTCATGAACAGTATCATGAATGGCATCAAGGTTAAGCTGTTTTGCCTTGGTTGCAATATCTTTCTTGCCCTTGCAAGCTCCATATTCAGCTTGAACTCTTGCATTTAGATTAGCCTTCGTGTCAGCCTCAAGGACTTCACCCAAAAGTTCGGCAAATCTTGCAGCATGATCCGCCTCTTCAAATGCAATCTTTTTATATGCTTCTGCAACTTCAGGGTACCCCTCTCTATCCGCCTGACGGCTCATGGCAAGATACATTCCTACTTCAGTACATTCTCCTGTAAAATTAGCCCTCAAGCCTTCAAGTATTTCCTCATCAACTCCTTTTGCAACACCAATAACATGTCCGTCAGCCCATTCAAGAGCCCCACCTGTCATTTCATTGAACTTTTCCGCAACTGCATTGCATTGAGGACAGTTGTCCGGTGGGCTGTCACCTTTATGAACATAACCACATACTGAACATGTAAACTTTTTCATTTTCTTCTCTCCTTTCATATCTTGTAATAGTTATTAAATAAATTTTCATTAAGACCTTTGCATATTACTATTTTTTATCCTCTTTCCATATCAGGCTCAATCTTAATCAACTAAATAATCTATGCATTTATTTGGTTAAAATCTAAACCTTTAGTGAAATGAATAAAAATAATGTTTTCCAAATATCTCAATGTATTATTAAATTAGTTTATACAATCATAAACTTCTCTTACATAAGATCAAGATTCATGCCAATTCACAATAATTTATGAGTAAATATTTTTTTTAAAAAAAACAATGAAGCATAGTACAAATTAATTAAAATAAAGATTCTAAACTAAATGGAAGGGACTGATATTTCTATATTAAAAGCCAAAAGAACATTTTTTATAAATACTATTCTCAAATCTTCAAGTAAAGGAAAAAATTAACATCAAAGCTTTTAATCAAAATTATTTTTTAAAAAATCCTAAATTGTGTGTCTCAATAGTATAGCAGAGACATATTCGTATCAACATTTGAATATGTTAAAGTTGTGGTCAATAAATATCATGAGTTTTTATAATATCAAATTATGAGGGATTTTATAAGAAATAGTCGCAATTTCTAACTGAGGTGGAATTGGAAATCTTTAAAAACCTTACACAAGAACTCTTCTATTGTTATTCAGTTTTGTTTTTTTCGCAAATATTGCATGATGTGTCGCTGATTTTTTTTAAACATATACTGCACCTGTCATTGCTACACATCTGACATAAGAAGCAGTCTTTACAATTATTTTTTTTTCCGGAGCCCGACTTGTCTTCAGGTACAAAAACCGTCCCTTTTAGTCCGGGAACTTTTATAAAAGGCATATTATTTTTCAAAAAAATGATGCACTCGTAAAATAAAACCGGTAGACAGTTAACACACCATGGCCTTAATATTCCAGGTCATCATCTGTTATTTTGAATTTAAACAGATTGTATACCCACACCTGGTAAGCAATAACTACCGGTATAACAATAACAACAATAGTAAGCATTATTTTCAAAGTCAATGGACTTGATGAAGCATTAAATGCTGTCAAACTGACTTCAGGTTCCATACTTGAAGGAAACATATTCGGGAAAAGTCCTATAATTCCAAAGAATGTAGTTCCTGCTATGGTAAGCCCGGATGAAAACCATGCCTTGAAGAAGGCTCTCTTATTTATAAAAAACCTTGTTCCCATAAGAGCTGCTACTGTTATCAGAATTACAATAAAAAGGGCGGGACTGGCAAAATAATTATTATAAAGAGTTGTTGTAAATAAAGTAGCAAACAGAAACGCTACAGCAACAAAAAGAAGAAACGGCCAGATCTTTTCTGATGCATTAACAGCCCTTTCGTAAAGGTCTCCTTCTGTTTTGATACATAGCCATAAGGAACCATGTTCAAGGAACAATAAAAGGAAAAGGGCTCCCCCCAAAAGACCGTATGGGTTTAATAATGTAAAAAGAGTCCCATGGAATACGCCATTACCGTCAAAGGGAATCCCTTGAAAAATATTTGCAAATGCCACTCCGAATAAAAGGGCAGGAGTAAAGCTTCCTACAACAAAACATATATCCCAGATTTTTTTCCATTTAGGATTATCGATCTTACCTCTGAATTCAAATGACACACCTCTTAGAATGAGAGCAAAAAGTATTATCATAAGCGGGGAGTATAGTGTAGAAAACATTACAGCATATACTTTCGGAAATGCTGCAAAAGTAACACCTCCTGCAGTTATTAACCAGACCTCATTTCCGTCCCAAAGCGGTCCAAGCGAGTTCATCATAACCCTTTTATCATTTTCATTTTTTCCCAGAAACGGATAAAGACTACCCACACCAAAATCAAACCCATCTGTCATAAAAAAGACAGCCCATAACAGACCCCATATAAAAAACCATATTGATTCTATCAACATTTTCCCCCCGGTATTTATATCAAATAATCTATTAAAACATTAAACTTTATCAGGTCCTTTTCTTGCATTTGTCCATATGAGGTAAAAGCCCACTGCTCCAAGAAGACCATAAACAAGAACAAAAGAAATGAGAGTCGTTAATACCTGGCCCGACGTTATCGGAGAAACAGCATCACTTGTTTTCATTATACCGTATACAATCCAGGGTTGCCGTCCTACTTCAGCAACAATCCAGCCCATTTCTATTGCAATGTAAGGAAGTGGTATTGAAAGCATTAACATTTTAAGGTACCAGGTTTTTTCCGTAAGCCTATCCTTAAAAAACCATCCAAGCAAAGTCATAAGACAAAAATAAAATCCAAGTCCCACCATTATTTTAAAAGCCGAGTAAGTGATTAAAACAGGGGGCCTTTCATCTTTCGGAATGTCCTTCAGCCCGATAACTTCTGCGTTAATGTCATGGTGGGCAAGAAGGCTGAGCATTCCTGGTATAGGACCTATTTCGATTATGTTTCGCTCATTTTCTTGATCAGGAATTGCGAAAAGGTACATGGGCGCTTTCTTTGAAGTCTCCCAGTGTGCATCAAGAGCTGCAAGTTTTGCAGGTTGACTTTCCGCAAGATCCGCACCATGAAGATGCCCTTCAAAAGCTTCAAAAAATGAAAAAACAAGACCAAGAACGAGGGCAATTTTAAAAGATCTTGTAAAAAACTCTATGTTCTGTTTTTTCAGTAAATGATATGCGCTTATACCCATAATAAAAAAAGAGCTTAAAATATAAGCTGCGCTTATTGTATGAAAGAACTCAAGAATGGCGAATTTTTGTGTCAATATTGCAAAGAAATCTGTGAGTTCCGCCCTTCCGTTTCTTATTGTATATCCTACAGGATGCTGCATCCAGGCATTTGCTGCTATGATCCATATTCCAGAAAAAGTACCGGCAAAAGCAATCAGCCACATCACTATAGCATGAGCTTTTTTTGAAATTTTATTCCACCCGAAAACCCATACGCCTATAAGTGTAGATTCGAGGAAAAAGGCTACCGATGCTTCAATTGCTAGAAGAGACCCGAATATATCACCTACGTAGGCAGAGTATCTGGACCAGTTTGTACCGAACTGAAATTCCAGCGTAATACCGGTTACAATCCCCAATGCAAAGTTAATCAGGAAAAGCTTGCCCCAGAATTTAGTCATTCTCAAGTATGTCTCATCTTCGGTTTTAACATACATTGTTTCCATATATGCAATAAGTATGGACAAACCAAGAGTAAGAGGAACAAAAAGAAAATGAAACATTGTTGCGGCAGCAAACTGCAAACGTGAAAGGACTTCTACACTCATCCTATAATCTCCTTGCAATAAGATTAAGAAATATACACACCAGTTTATTATCCATTGGGATATTTTAACATATAAGGAAGCATTATGAAAAAACAAATTCTCTTGATTTAGCAATTAGCTAATCATCGGCTGAAAGTCACATCAACCTATGATTAACAATTCAATATTATTTCTTCACACCCTTATATAAAACTTGTCAGGAATTAAAATCTGATGCGTTCATGAAACTTTTATAAATAAAACTCTTTCGGCCCTGAGGTATTCAAAAAACAATTGGCCGCAGTTTTACATGATTTTTTTAGCTATTTCACGACCGTATTCATGAGCCATATTTAATGCTCCGCCAATACCGACTTTTTTAAGCATTAAAGCACCACCGGTCATATCCATTTTTAAAACATGCTTCATTGTATCAAAAATTCTCTCGGGGGCTTCACCACTCCACCCAAAAGCACCGAAAGATCCGCCGACCTTACCTTCAAGATCTACCTTCTCGGCGAGAAACAACAAAGTCTTCATGCTTTGCATCATTTCGCCATGGTATGTGGCAGAACCAAAGACATAGGCATCAAAACCCTTGAGATCAATCTCTTTTTTTATATTTTCTGCTTTTGCCAATGTGACATCAGCTCCAGCCATCCTAAGTCCTTCTGCTATAAGCTCACCAATACGAGCAGTTTCTCCAGTTCTTGTTATATAAACTATTAGGACTTTTGGCATAATATATTCTCCGCTATTTTATCCTGTTATCTGTTCCCTGGGTATCGCAATCAGGTGTATAACAGCTATTATCTATAAACTCGCATTTCTGTTTGCAGGATGGGCACTCTTCAGGAGGAACATCAGCCTCCATTGAATATCCACAATTGGAACATATCCACTTAGTCATATTAATAACTCCTTTATTTAGGTTTCTTTACTTAGCTCATGAATCAGGGAGTTTTTTCAAAACCTTCAAGAAGGTTAAAAAACTCCCCACCCCCTATTCTGATTAACAGTATAATATAAATTTATCACTATAAGTTTTAACAACCTACCCGCTAAATTTACTATACCCGGTGAATAAGTATTAGTTATAAAATCTTGCATCTTAAAGAGCTGAATATTTTATTTTACTACGCCTTCCAATGCCCGTGCAGATTGCAAAATTCCCTTGCTGTGATACTTTCAGCATCAATTTTAAAGATGGCTTCCGGAACATCACCGGGGTTAAGGAACTGGCGGTATGACTTACCATCTGCAACTACTTCAATCCATTCAATAAGATGGCTTTCTTCCATGGGGTGAGCAACCTCTCCCACTTTTACTTTAAAACCACCGTCGATCTTTTCAATAACGGGTACATGCTTTTCTTTTGCGGCATCAACAGTGTTTTCTGTCAAAAGCGTCATTTCCTGTTCACAGCATTTAAGTGTTCCCATACCACTATGAACAACCTGAACAATATTTCCACATACTTCACATTTATAGACATCAAGCCTTTCTGACATTATCCCCTCCTTTTCTATTAGTATTATTATTTTGTTCCGATAAAAGATATAATCGACATCTAAGTAAAAATCTTCATATACAAAGCATAGTGATTGACCAGGAATGAAGGCATACATGCAGTATGTCGAACGTCTGGTCAATCACTATAACTCTGTAGATGGAGACTTTTTACGACGCCATCATTTATTTAGTTGTGAAAGTTTATCACCGAGCAGCCTTATATGCTTCATTTCTTCTTTTATAATCTTGTCAATGCGGTCTTTTCCAAGTCTTTCTGGAACCAATTCTTTCATACCAAGATAAAATACGATTGAATCTTTTTCAGCAAGAATCGCCTCTTTATAAACTTCTTCAAGGGAAGATTTGTTAATCTCTCTCTGGTAAAAAACCCTCATATCAGCTAGAGCACGAAGATATTGTTCGGCCTCTCCTTCAGGATCAAAAACAGTGATTTCTACATCACTACCTGAAAGATCCGATCTAAAATGTTCAAAGACTATAAGGTGTTCATCCTCCATCTTTGCAAGATCAAGAAGAACCTGTGTTGCTGATTCATCTGATATACTATCTGCAGCGTCCCTGTAAAATTTAGCTCCATTCCGCTCAATCTGTTCCGCCATCTGAAAAACTTCATCTACGTTAAAATCATGTCCCATAATATACTCCTGTTAGTAGTTTTCACCAAGAACTTCAAAATGAGCCTGTGGGTGGGCACAGGCAGGGCAGGATTCAATCGCTTCTGTTCCTTCGTGAAGATAACCGCAATTTCTGCACCTCCAGGTAATGCTTTCGTCTTTTTTGAATACTTTTCCAGATTTAATATTTGCAGCAAGATCATTATATCTCTTTTCATGCTGCTTTTCGGCAACAGAAATTGCTTCTAAAATAATTGCAATCGCATCAAAACCTTCTTCACGTGCTGTTTTCGCAAATGCAGGGTACATGGTGGTATGTTCATAATTTTCACCTGATGCAGCCTCCTGTAAATTTTCAAGAGTTGTTCCTACAACTCCGGCAGGGAATGATCCTGATATTTCAACCTCCCCCCCCTCTAAAAATTTAAAAAATCTTTTCGCATGTTCCTTTTCCTGAGCTGCAGTTTCTTCAAATATTGCGGATATTTGGTTATACCCTTCCTTTTTTGCCTTGCTTGCAAAATAGGTATAGCGGTTTCGTGCCTGTGATTCACCTGCAAATGCAAGCAATATGTTTTTTTCTGTCTGTGTACCTTTTATACTACTCATAATTCCTCCAGCAATTTTTATTAATATAATTAATATATTTGATAAGATATTTTATACTAAAGTGAGTATAAAATTACAATAAAAGATGAAAATAAGACTACAGCAAACGTATAAATTGGGTTATTTTAGAAGGTTTTGTTTAATTAATATAAAAAGGCAGTAATTTACTTCCACCACCCTTTTTTTATGTGAACCTCTCTTTCTTCTTCGGCCAATTTTTTAATCTTGTATGCAGAGTCTAACAATATACCATAAAGTATACCACATCCGGTGTCTTCTCTGTCGGCATCTCCTTCATTTGCAAGGCGGATCATCTCTTCAGCAATTTCAAGAGTACTTTTAATATTTTGGTCGCATTGTTTCACTAGTATATTTTCCGTTTTTCAGATGGTTAAGTTCATTGAAATTTATATAGAATGATGTGATTTTTAAATTCAAGATATGTGCCAATTTTACAAACCATATTAAAAACAATTAAAAAGAATATAAGTAAATACTCTATATGAAATGCATAAACTTCAAAGCATACATATCATACTGATATAATTTCAAAAACAGCGTGTTCTGGTTTTTGGTTTAAACATGTATAAATTTTAAATATTTTTAATATTTTTCACGCTTTATATTAAAATAATTCTTATGATACACCAGTGTCTCACGAAACATGATTAAAAAAACAAATATTACATATTCAAATCGATTTTTTTAGCAGCATCAATTGTTTCAGATTCTTTGGTCTTAAAGAAATTCCCGATATGAAATTTTATAAGCTCTTAAAAACTAAACTAAGGCTAAGCAGCCCAAGCATGACTGGTAAATATTCATGTCATAGTACTTGGCAAGAAGTTCAGACAGGTATGAACCAGATCAAACGTCTGGCCAAATGCTATAAAAAAAGTAACCCCGCTATAGTTGGATTTATAAAAACATTAAATATATTATAAACAAAAAATGAATAATATTTATTCAAAAGCTTTCCCGGGTTCTATTCCAAATGCTTTTAAAATTTTTGCAAGGGGGCAGAAACCTGTAAAAGACGCCTGTAAAAGGTTTGCCCCGACAAAAGTCGTAAACCATAGCCAATGAAGGCTGTGAACCTGAGACATAAGCAGGCTGAATAATATAAAAAATCCGGCAATAGCCAGAACAAGTCTATCAATTGTCATAAGCTTTTTCCTTTTCTTTACTCAATTTATATTTTGAATCAAGCAGTCCGTTTTATTAAACGAACTGCCTGACCATTTGTAATAAAGTGTTCCTAATCAAGTACTTCCATGAGCTTACCACAACAGGCAGGTATACGGTCACCTGCTTTCAATTCAACATATTTGTTACAAGTCTGACAGTAACAGCGGCAATCTTTGTCCGCATATGCCTCGGCAAAATCATCAACGCTTTCACCTTTTTCGCCTTCTATAGCAAAACGGGCAAAATCATCTCTTTGGGCTATATATTCTCCAACAGGAACAAGCTTTTTATTAAACCTGACACAATCAACAAGCAAACGCCAAAGGGCTTCAATTTTTACTTTCTCTTCGGAATTCTCAGGTGTAAATTCAACAAGGTTTTTATCAATATTAATCTGCATAATACCTCCCAAAAAATAAATCAGTTTTATTAGAACTTATCTCAAAAAAACATCTATAGTCCGTGGGTTTTGTTATATGCTTTTTAAAAATGCTCACACGACACTTTCTCATCAGCGTATCCCTTACCCTCGAACCCAATCTGCTTTTCTGAGATTGGTTCTAAAGACAATCCATAAAAAGATATTTTCTAATTATGGGTAATAATAATAATTTCTATAAAATTTTAACCTATGGCTATGTATAATTATTAAAATACAAAGCATAGAAGTTCATCATTTAAGAATTCGAATTTTATTGATTTATACAGGTTATAAATACAATCACAACTTGCCCTCCAAACTATCCTTTTTAAAATACTAATTTATTTATTAAATCAAGATTCGTGCCATATTATCTTAAAAAAAAACTTTATCTTATTATATATAATAACAGTCTATTACGATTAATAAGATGGGATCTGCAAATGTACACTGATACGATTTACTATAAATAACCTGATACACATGTATCTAATTATTGATGCATTATTAATAAGTCTAACCTATAATAAAGTACCGGATAGGCTTAGTGATATATATTTAGTATATAGAATATCAGGTCAAAAACAGTCCTGTATTTGTAATAGTAAGAATAATAAGTGCAACCAGTAAAGATCTTAAAATGTGTTTTCAAAAAGTACCGGTAAACCTATCCTAAAATACATATTATGTTAGGTGAGGCAATTCATCTAACGTTAACAAATATAATACAAGTATCATGTGAGCATTTGAATTTATCTGGTAACACAGCCATCGGACAATTGATGTGTTTTTGAGACAGGTACGTTTCAATTATGAAAAAGATACTGATTTCAGATTAAGTAATATACCAGGTGGAAACATTAAAAAAGGGTTGAGAACAAAAAAATTTAATGTATTATTAAAACTTAACTGTATTAAAAAATTAACAAACTAAAATATGATGGAGTATTACAAATTTTCAATATCTTGCATAAGGAGTTCGTTCAGAAAATCGACATGACGTATATACATCTGTATATAAAGGATTATACTTAGATATCGTTTATATTTATTACGGATAAAATAATAATAATTAATTATATAAGGGGGTTATTTATGAATTTTGAGTCTATTGATGATATATTAAACTATGCAATTGAAAAAGAAATTGAAGCCGCAGAATTTTACATGGAATTAAGCGAAATGGAATCTTCACCATCATCTAAAGATTCTAAAAATGCACTGATCGAATTTGCAGAGCAGGAGCGAAAGCACGAGAAAATGCTGATTAACCTGAAAACAAGCAGCGAAAAAATTGAAAATTATCATTTTAAAAAGGTTACTGATTTAAAGAGAAGTGATTATATAGTAGATATAGAGTATGAAAAAGGGATGCCTTTTAATGATATATTGCGAATTGCCATGAAACGCGAGGAAAAAGCTTATAAACTATATAATGAAATCACAGTGAAAGTAGATGATGATGAATTCAAGAAAGTTTTCCAGATACTCGCAAATGAAGAATCAAAACACAAAAATATCCTGGAGGTTATGTATGACGACTACATGGCAGGCCAGGGAGACTAAATATTTTTGATATAAATATAAATACTTTAAAAAAAAAGTTAATTTAATTTTATTAAAAATTATATTTAAAGATTGTATATATTATCATGATTGGTGGAGAAGATAAGTTTGAATCCACCAGTCATGATATCTATATATATTCCTAATTCCATAAATCATAAAAGTTTAGCTAATTTACTGAAGTAATAAAAGAACAATTTTTAAAAAAGAGAAAGTATTACTATATTCTATTATCAGGATTCCCAATAGGTTATAATCTTTTTAAATTCATGACTTCCAAGAATAAATAATTACAGATAAAAGCATCAATAAAACAGACCATAATATTAAGGCCTTTATAGTTGCCTTTTTTGCTTTAGTAGCTTCCCACCAAATTCTCGGGCTAACCCCTTGAACCAAAAAAGTAGCTACTCCAGCAAGATTTATGCAAATTATGTTTGTAAGAAAAAGAAGAAGCGCACCAGTAGCCCCGTGATACTGTCCTGCACCTAATAACAGTCCACAGACAGACAAGGGTGGTAAAAGCGCCACTGCAACCATAACCCCAATAACAGCAGAAGAGGCTCCAGTTGTAAATGCCAGTACACCAGCGCATCCGGAAGCAAGGGCGAGAATAATATCAGAAAAATCAGCGCGCATTCTTGAATATATCTCCGGTGTACCCACATTTGTTTCAAAGAAGTACCCCATGCACATTGACAGCAACAAAACAATAACAACGCCACCACATAAGGTTTTCAGTGCATCCCACCCCAATTCTTTATCTGCCAGGCAAGTTGAAAGTGCGAGAGCAACATTAGGCCCAAGAAAAGGAGCTATTACCATAGCACCAATTATTACTGCTACATTATTATTCTGCAAGCCGATAGCAACAACAACCGTTGAAAGTATGGACATGTAAACAAATGTTTTAGATAGTTTAGCACTATCTACTACACCAGAATAAAGTTCTTCTCTGCTTATTCTTGATGCCACATCTTTTTCTTTTTTAGCATTTTTTTCTTCAAGGTCTGAACTAAGATTGTTTTCCGCAACATCAGTCCGTGGAATTGATGCTTCAACGGGGAATACAATCAATTTAAAGCCTTTAGTGGAAGAGAAATTGCGCTCGAAAATATCCATAATGGCTTCACTGTGTCCAGCCTCTGTTAAGGAACTAACAACAAAATTACCATTTGATGATTCTTCTTGCCAGAATATAGTGTTTTCCTGGGCCTCTAACAATTCTATTGCTGTTTTTTTTGAATCAAGGGGCAGTATTATTTTTATTACTCTTTGAGCCATAATAATCTTCTTTTCATAACAGGTTATTCAGAGACTCTACTTTTTCTATATTCCTCTGATAGTTATAGTTATGACTTCATTTTTACATTAACTATCTGTTTTCAGAAGCTTCTTACGGTTTAAATACACAAAAACCAAGCATAAGCTTTTCAAATTGAACTTTATTAAACCCGGCTTCTTTAAGTTGCTATGTGATTATAAAAATTAACACGATTATAAAATCTTAAAATGGCGGAAAAATTCGTCATTGTATGACAGGGATCTCTTAAATAAAGCATATATATTAACAATATAAAAAAAACAATGCGATATTTTCCTTTTTAATTTCTGAAATGGCATCAACAGGTTTTATTCTGGACTATTTACCCGGTAATTGATATTCTATGTTCCATTAAGCTACAATGAATCGTAAAATGAATAAATCATATCTATAAAAAACATTTTACTTTACAATCTTTTTTACTTTTAAAGAGTTCATCTTTTTACAGTTCATCAACTATAGAAAAAAGGGAAATATGTCAGACGGAAAAATTGAAAAATTAGCGGTATTAATAGACGCAGATAACGCCCAACCTTCAATTATTGACGGACTGCTATCGGAAATTGCAACATATGGGACTGCAAATGTAAAAAGAATTTATGGTGACTGGACCCTGCCTGGCCTTAAAGGGTGGAAGGAAGTCCTTTTGCAGTATTCAATACAGCCTATACAGCAATTCGGGTATACAACAGGAAAAAATGCAACAGACAGTGCATTGATAATAGATGCCATGGATTTACTTTACACCGGTAAATTTGACGGTTTTTGTATTGTATCCAGCGATAGTGATTTCACTAAGTTAGCATCAAGGATAAGGGAAACCGGCCTTTTTGTATATGGATTCGGAGAGAAAAAAACCCCTAAAGCATTCGTTTCCGCATGTGATAAGTTTATTTTCACTGAAGTACTGCGCTCTAAAGATGATTCAAGTGAAAGAATAAGACGATTGACTATGAGCGACCTCAAGAAAGACACAAAACTAGTTAATTTATTAAGAAGCGCTGTTGAAGCATCTTCGGATGATTCCGGCTGGGCACATCTTGCATCTGTAGGTAGTAACATTGCCAAACAGGCATCAGATTTTGATCCTCGAAACTATGGCTACAAAAAGTTGGGGGGACTTGCTTCAGCAACAAAACTATTCCAAATGGAAGAAAGAGCAGTTGGAGATGGACGCTCAACGGCAATTTATTTAAAAGACAGAAGAAAGAAATAAAGAGAAACGCTCCAGGCTTCTCAAAATCCATATGCATTTTTGAAATGTTTTATTTGTTACACGCCTCATAATATTCTTACATTTCAGTGTCACTTTTATGACATATGCAATCTATATCACTGCACTCAGTACAGACATAGATTTCCTTTTTATTTTTCATAATTTTTATCTTTTTTATAATTAATGCAAGGACTGCAATTAATATAAAAGCAATAAATAATTTCAAAAGAGTTTCATACATATTATAACCTTTTTTCAATACAATTAATTATCCATTTTAATACTCTTTTATCATCCCCGAAATCGACTTTACTGTCAACAGCTCCGAGAGGGACTTCTGCTCTTGCCATACTTTTATGACCACCCGCCGACCCCATGGAGCTGAAAGCTTTTTGAGCTATCCTTCCAGCATTTTTATGTATTCCGTCATTTCTGAAAACAACTACAATCGTTTTATCAAATATACAAGACACGAAACTCCATTTTAATGATTCAACCCGCATGAAAAAATCAGCTACAAGAACACAAATGTCGGGGTTCGGAACTTTTCCAAGGTGAGCGTAAAGCCTTCCCCTACGGATACGCTTTTCTTTAAGGGCCTTTGTATAGTATTTCAAGAAATCAATGCTTATCTCTGATCTTTCAATTTTCTGCGCCAGATGAATATTTATGAAACGGTAAAGGTATTGAAAAGCACGAATGTCTTCTATCAATGTCTGCCTTTCAAAATTACCTGTATCTGTCTTGATTGCATGGAAAAGACCTGTGGCTAGTTTTATTGAAGGCTTAATTTTTGCGGCTCGAAGATACTCCGTCATTATGGATGCTACAGCGCCATAATCAGGTCTAATGTCCAAATACCCTGCTACAGCACATGTTTCAGGGTGATGGTCAATTATAACATCAGGCCGGAACATGGCAAAGCACTCATGATGGTCGGGCTGGGAATCTACAATCACAAAACGGCTGTATTCTTTTTGGTCAAGTTCACCTGCATATAAAAGATCAACGCCAAGGAGACGTATCATTGCCAGATTATCCGGTCTTTTTATTTTATTGATATTGCATATTGTAACCCCGGCCACCTTTCTCCAAAGAAGCCTCTTAACTGCCATGGCGCTTGCAATGGCATCAGGATCAGCATTTATCATTATCAGCACTTGATCACTACCTGAAAACCGGTCATAAAATTTACTTAATCTTTGAGCTGCGGAATGAGACATATGTTTAATCTATAACATTGGCGGTGTAATAAAAAAGTATGACCGATGGCTAAGTGCCCCACGGAGACAGGACATATATAAGGTATATAAATTTATCAGGAGTAAAGACATAATTAATATATCAAACTTCTGATCAACATTTTTAACACAGTAGTCCAGTTATTGAGGGAATTACTGTATCATCAATCTTGATGAACTCGTATAATGTATACCGATGGCTAAGTAAAAGTCTCCATCAATCTTTGAATACAAGTTTGCCGCCTATAAAGCCGGCGATACCTGCACCAACAAGCATAAAAATATTTACTAAAAGATATAACCATCGACCAGCTTGAGTTGAAGAAAATATTTCCGGTTGAAAATAATACCATACAACAAGCCCGGTACTTGAAATAAAGACAATAATTCCACAAATTATCTTTATTATAAAAAACTTTGTTAACGCACCGTTATATTTTTTCTGCCATTCTACAAATCCGGTAAATAAAACAACAGGAAGGGAAAGTAGAACAACAATGGTATTATAATATGACGCTTCCATCAGACTTCTATTATTCATAAAAAATGCAATAATAACAAAAACTACAGCAATTGGTATAACCCCGTTAGGAAAATGTACTGATATTGGATGAGCATGATGCTTTGTAAGAGTATCAGTCAATAAGGAATATAATCCTTTCCGCGGTGATTTTTCTTTAATTGTATTTTTTTCACCTGAATCAGAATCGTTTCCACCTTCTTCTTCCACTCTTACAAACTTATCTTTTCCTGCACTACATACAGGGCAGATATCCGGAGGAGTATCACCGACATGAATATATTGACATATTAGACATCTCCACTTAACCATTTCACCTCCAATTGAAATACCTTGACAAGAAAAAAAACGTACTAAATAAATATCGCTTTATATACATCAAGTCCCGCTTTGAGGGAAGATGACAGTCACTAATTAAGTTTTTCCAGTTCCTTCGCCAAATCTCCTAGATCCGGCCTTTTATTTATATCAACTACTTTTGCGTATCTAATAATTCCATTTTTATCAACTATTAATAATGCTCTCTCAGACTCCCCGGTTGATCTTAAAATCCCATACTTTTCAGACACGTTACCATGGGGCCAGAAATCAGAAAGTACAGGAAACCATACTCCACCCATCTGTTTAGTCCATGCATAAAGAGTAGGAATATTATCAACAGTAATTCCAAGAAGAATAGAATCACTTTCCTTAAAAAGCTCTTGTGCAATATTATATCCCGGCCACTGGTCAGAACATACAGGTGTCCATGCAGCCGGGACAAAAGATAATACTACATTCTTTTTCCCTTTGAAACTGCTCAAAGATATTTTATCACCCGATAATGATGGCAAACTGAAATCAGGTGCTTTATCACCTATTTTGACTTTCAGTATACTGTCTACAGGCTTCAATTTACCTGTATCAAATATATATTCTTTAAAAGCATATGATTCGCCAAAAACAGGAGAAATATTAAGACATATGAAACATATCGCAAGTAACCATTTTTTTTTCATAAGAGTCCTCCTGCCCTCGACTATTCCTGAAATATTTTCAGTATTGAAAGTATCTCAGGTAGCTATGTAAGCCCCTGGGGCATGAACGGGCCAAGTACTTTTCAAGGTGTGAATGCATTTGACTAATATCTAAACAGATTTTATAAGCCAATACACTATAATAGCAATGCTACACCCCCATAATTAATTTACTTTTTCAGTTTAAGAGCCCTGACTGAATTTTCAAGAAATAATTGGGGATTATTTATACTTCCGGAAACTGAAACTGCAATAATTAATCCACCAATTGCTGTTTTCTTTATAACATAAAAGTGAGGCGTCCAGACTTTCCCGACCTTAGTATGAATTTCATAATCTTTATCCGAAAATAAAGGAAACTTCACATTGTAATTCTTTGCAAAATATTCAACCTCAAATTGCGAATTACCTGCACCGATACCAATAAGTTTTATCTTTCCCTTAAGAAACTGATTCTCTTCAATAAGGCTTAGAAGCCTGTTAACGTTAGGCGCTTCTTTCTGACAATTTGGACAGTACATGCTAAAAATTTGAACAATTATGACTTCAGATTTTATATCGGTTAAATTAAAATTATTTCCGGTTTTTACTCCCAGATATTCAACATTACCTCCACCTGAAAGAGATGGTAAAAGAATATCAGGAAATGATTTACCTTTTAAAAGCGGACCTGCAAATGCATTAGTAGAAGTCACAAAGATGCATAATAAAAAACATACTAAGAAACAAACAGGTATCCTTATAATATTTGAGGTATGCTTCATAAATAATTGCCATTGCCTATTAAAAATGGACTACCAAAATATTGACTGAAACATTAAAATCAAACCACCAGATATATATCGAAATGGGATTTTCATCTTGCAATAATCGAGATGAAAATCCCGCTTAAAAGTCAATACATGGTAAGCTTGTTTTCTACTAATTCCATGTTAGTCTCAATCATCAGATAAATACTTCCTGAATATAACACTAATAGATTTACTATCCACTCAAAAAGCAGCCTCTTATATGCAGATTGATAAATACATATTATATATGAAACTGATTAAAAAGGAGCCGGATTTACATTATATCCTGGAGTATATATGTATTTCTGAATTTCCGCTTCCATTTTTGGCGACCAGGCTTTTACCCATTTTTTCTTTGTCAGTACTTCAAGCTTCTCCGCGTTAATAACTTTGTGTTTTTTATCTAACTTACCGGTAACTCGAACAATTGTGTTAATATGTCTAGCGAGAACGGCACGATCAAGATTTGGTACAAAATAATATTCCTGGGTGTTTGTGTATACAACAAAAAACTCTTCCTGTGATATTACCGCATCTTCCTGACCTACCGGACATAATTTTTCATTTAATATACAATTCAAACCCTGTATTGTACCCTCCACAGTTGCGGCACTGACAAAAACCGGTAAAAGTACAAGCATGAACCCAATTAAAAACAATGATTTCTTCATAATATGCCTCCTTAAATGTTTTATAAAAACAATACACATGGATTAATCAAAACTTATAACAATATCTTCATAAGCTTTTCTCCATTTGTTAGAAAAAAGCTTTTTATAACTAATGCATGATCTCCTTTCAAAGCATCTCTACCTTTAATATGTTATATATATCTATAACATACTCTCAAAAAACATGCCAACATACTATTTTATTTAAAAAAAACAAATATATCCTTATATATAAGAGTATTAAAAACATTATACCTTTCACATAAAAAAGCAAGGGAGGTATTTATGAGACATTATGTCTCATTTCTTATTTAAAACTACATTTCTACAAAATATATAGAAAAGAAAATGAATATGAGCAAAGCAATAAGGTATTGGCTTAGGTACAACAAACTCCTGCGTTTCCATAATGAAAGATGGAATGCCGAAAATAATTACAAATTCTGAAATAGGATGTACAACACCATCAATAGTAGCTGTTTCACAGACTATTTATGGTCATTCTTACCCTGAAAACGATTTTAACACGAGTGGTAAATATGACACTTGAAATTCAAATAATTCCGATTATGATGTTTTTGATGCAGAATACAATGAGGTAGCATAATTGGCGTCGTAAAAAGTCTCCATCTACTGCGATATAGTGCTTGACCATACTTTCAATATACTATTACTTGTCAAACACTATATCTTAAAATTTCCACCGTTGCAGTATTTTGAAGTCATCTTGATTGCACTAATAATCAACCTTTATCTGTTTTATCTGGTGTATGCAATTTGGACAAGTGTTCCTGGTAAGACAATCTGTTTTTGTCCCTATAAAAAACACCTAAATGTAAACGCGGGTCTTCTGCAAGTCGAATAGCAGCTTCATATTCAGAAGCATTATGAGATGAGTGAATATTTGCAAATTTGTTTTTCATATTTTCCCATGTAATATTTACTTTATCAAAAGTAACACAAGGTGAAAGGATATGGATGAAACTAAAGCCCTTATGTGTTATTGCTTTTTTGAAAACATCCCTCATTCCATCCATATCTCCGGCATAGCAACGTGCCACAAATGATGAACCATATGCGAGGGCCATTGTAACAGGGCGAAGCGGAGTATCAGGGTTACCATATGGATGAGAGTTTGTCGACTGACCCATTGGGGTGGTTGCAGAAGATTGCCCTTTTGTCAGACCATAAATCGAATTATCAAAAACAAACAGAGTGATATCAATATTTTTTCTTGCAATGTGGGGTAAATGTCCCCCTCCTATTCCAAACATATCTCCATCACCGCCTACTGCAAAAACAGTAAGCTTATCATTAGCAAGTTTTACACCACTTGCTATGGGAACGGCTCTCCCATGAAGTGTGTGAAATCCATAAGAATCCATAAAGTAAGGGAAACGACCTGCGCACCCTATACCACTGACAGCACAGATATCCTCATTCTTTAATCCGAGATCATGACATGTTTGACCTATTGCATGCGTAATACCAAAATATCCGCAACCCGGACACCATGTGGGAAGCTCAGAAGTACGATAATCAAGAAATCCCTGTTCTTTTGCTTCAGTAATTTCTTCATCAAGATAACTGACCTTAATATTTTCCATTTAAACCCCGTTTTATTCAGCAATTTCTTTTATTTTACTCAGGATATCCTCTGAGGGCATTGGCAGCCCGGTAACCATATTCAGCTTTTCGATTTTCTTATATACATATGGCGCAATGAGATCTGCAAACTGCCCACTACTGTTTAACTCCGGAACAAGAAGAATTTCACATTCATTGGCAAATTCTGTGATTTCATCTACAGGAAGGGGCGAAAGGGACAAAGGACTCATAAAAGCTGCCCTGATACCGCATTTTTCAGCTTCAGCAACAGCTTCACGTGCTGAACCGGCAGTTGAGCCCCATGCAAGAACACCTACTTTAATATTCTTTTTACAACCTGAACGTTTAGGTTTTGGTATTTCCTTCAATGCTTTTTGTATTTTCATGTATCTTTTTTCAGTCATCTTCTCGTGTGTTTCACTGTCATATCTTGGAAGCCCTTCCTCACTGTGTTCAAGCCCGGTAGAAACGAACATACCACCAGGTGTTCCGGGGATGGCGCGAGGTGAGATACCTGTACCTGTAATTTTATATCTCTTATAACTCTTTAGATCCCTATTTCCCGGGGCTTTGTTTGCATCAAGTAACTTAATAGCAGGCTTTTTAGGAGAATCTATATTTCGTATGCTATTTGAAAGAAAAAAATCAAGCAGAAGTACTACAAGTGTCTGGTACTTTTCTGCAAGATATAAAGCAAGACATGTGCATTCATAACATTCTTCAACAGTAGTGGGTGCAAGCACAATACGATAAGAATCACCGCTGCCCCCTTTGACAGCAATATTCAAATCACTTTGTTCTGTTTTTGTAGGGAGCCCTGTACTTGGTCCGCCCCGCTGGGAGTTAACTATTACAGCAGGAACCTCTGCCATTATAGCAAGGTTCCCCAGCTCTGTCATGAGGCTAAAACCCGGTCCTGATGTAGCAGTCATTGCTCTTTTCCCGGCAAACCCTGCCCCGATTACATTACCGATAGCAGAAATCTCATCCTCAGTCTGAATAACTACACCCCCGCGCCCGGGAAGTTCTTTACTTAAAATTTCCATTATTTTTGTTGCAGGAGTAATAGGGTATCCTGCGAAGAGATGGATACCGCTGTCAATTGCGGCTCTTGCAACAGCCTCATTCCCGTTAATAATTTCTCTTTTTTTTCGGGAAGGCTTTATTCCCGGAGATTCAAATGAAATACCATTAATTTTTGTAATATTTTCTTTGGCCCACTTATATCCTTCAATAAAAGAATTTACATTACTGTCAATAACTATTCGGCTTTTTTTTGAATAGCGTTTTATAATAGATTCCTCAAACGCTTTGGCATTAATTCCGAATAATGATGCAATTGCACCAAGTGCAACCATATTACGGCCCCGTGAACTGCCGGCAGCCCTTTGAGCCAGTTCATGCAAAGGAATTCCATATGAAATTATACCCGGCTCTACCCATCCGGCAATACTTTTGTCTTCTTCATGATATCTCAGCGGTTTATTATCAAAAATTAATATACCTGTTTCTTTTAGAAAAGGCAGTTGGGATATTGAGTGAACATCATTTAATGCAACAAGGACATCTGCATTTTTGCCAGGTGAAAAAATCTTTTGATTACTAATACGAGAATGTGCCACACATTTGCCAAAACCTCGTATTTCAGAAGGATATGTGTCAAAAGACATAATTTCAAATCCCTGGCTGCTCATAAACCTGCTGAGAATTTCACCAGCAGAAATTGTTCCTTCTCCGGCGCTTCCACAAATCTCTATTACCAAATCTATTTTCCGTGCCATATTCACCTGTTTAAATATCTTTATTTGGTTTCTTCATTCAGTGAAATAAATATCTCGCATATCCGTATTCAGGTTTTTAACTGATTCCACCAGGATGTTTTTACCTTTATACCTTCAACATTGAATATCTTTTTTGACATAGGTTTTATGATCCGATGTTCCCCCAGAAGATTATATGCCGCAACTTCGCCCTGAAGAATCGAATTTTCCCAGCCAATAGATATCCAGTAATCTTTAAGTTCAAGATTATATATCTGTGCACAGTCACCACATGCATAAATATCCTTGTAATTTGCCTGCAAATACTCATTTACAAGGATACCGCGCTCAGTATCTATACCGCTCCCTTTAATAAACTGAATATTCGGTATTCTTCCCATAAAAGAGAACAAGGCATCCCCTTCAATTTCCCTCCCGCTTTCTGTTTCAATAATATAGTCAGCATCTCTTCGGGAAATTGTCTTTACCGGGTCTCCGGATATCGTTTTTATATTATTCTTTTCAAGGCTTAAACGGATTGCATCAGCCTTCTTGATGTCAAGGTCAAAAGGCCAGAAGCTTTTGTAGTACATAAAAAATGTGGCTTTCTTTTTTAAGCGGGAAAGCATTTTAATAAAATTAATACCGATCAAATCACCGCCAATGACAATAGGATTTTTTATATTTTCAAGCATGGACTTCACATTAGCAGCATCATTATAGTTTGACATAAAAGTAAAATAGTCCTTGTACCTTAATAAAGACGGAAGGACTCTTGGAGCACTGCCAACTGCAAGAATCAGCTTGGTGTATCGCAGCTTCTCCATATGCTTGAGAAACAGGGTTTTTGAATCAGGATCAATTTTTTCAACTCTTTGGCCAAGTCTCAACCTGATATTCTTTTCCTTGTATTCTTTATAAAATTTTACCTTAAGTGTATCCTCATCAATAACACCGGACATAAAATCACAAAGCTTATGCCGATAATAAAATGAAAAATGCTCGTCAGATAAAATTGTTATTCTTGCATTTCTATCATTTTCCCTTAGTACATCTGCTGCCTTGTTGCCGGCAGGACCGTTACCTATAATCACATAATGATCTTTTTTCGGCATTATGCCTCCAGATTCTGTTCAATTAATTCTACCTTGGTAATATGAATACAATCCATAGGGCAAACCTCATAACATTTACCACACCTTATGCATCTTTTATTGTCAATGGCTATTGCGGCAATCTTCTGCCAGTCACTGGTTTCGATATAATCTCCAAGGGTCCCGTCTTTATTCAGTTCAACTTCATTTATCATTTTAATACAATCCCTTGGTGCAACATCAATGCATGCTGAGCAGTAAATACAACTGGATGTGTCGATTTCATATTTATAGTAACAAAGGTAGCATCTTTTTGCTTCTTTATGTGCGGCCTCTTTATCATATCCAAGTTCAACCTCATTAGATTCATTTTGCATCCGATCACGCAAACTCAAAGTAGGCATTTTAACCTGAGGTATAAAATCATAACTACGTTTGCGATCAGTTGTATCAGAAGGTTCAAACCTCACAACCTTCTTTTTACGTTTACCCTTGACGAATAATTCATCAATTTCCTGCGCTACCTCCCTGCCCCTTGCTATTGCAGAAATAACATTTGTTGCACCTGTGACACAATCTCCTGCAGCATACAGGCCTTTAATATTTGTTTTATAAGTTCCCTGCTTCGTATTTATTCTCTGTCCATCGAGTTTTATACCCGACCCTGCAAAACCGGCATCAGGGTGCTGACCGATAGCTATAATTACTGTGTCAGCATCAACTGCAAATCCTGAATTCTCTATGGGAACAGAAATTCTGCCTTTCCCGCTTTTATCTGTTTCAAGACGGGTGCGCTCAAAGACAATCTCCTTTACACTGCCACTTTTCCCTTCAATTCTTACAGGTTGAACAAGGCTGTATATTCTTATTTTTTCATTCTTTGCCTGAGCCATCTCATGTTCGTCAATACGCATAAACTCTTCTGTTTTGCGTAAATTAACAGAAACTGTTTGAGCACCCAGGCGTATGGCCAGTCTGGCACAATCTATAGCGGTATACCCCCCCCCGATAACAACAACTTTATTTCCTATATTAGGGCTTGACCCGGAGTTTATATTTTTCACAAAATCAAATCCGCTGAATACACCATCGAGCTCTTCACCGGGAATATTCATGTTAAAAGCCGAAGGGCAACCGGTCGTTGCAATTACAGCGTTATATTGTTTTAGCAATTCCTTCAGTTTTATATCGATACCTATTTCAACGCCCTGCTTTATATCAATGCCGAGCCTGACTATATTATCTATCTCCTGTTCAACAATAGTTCTGGGGAGACGAAACTCAGGAATGCCGTACATTAACATACCGCCAGGATTTTCCATTGCTTCATATATTGTAACCTTATGGCCATGAGTTGCAAGCTCATGAGCAGCACTCAGCCCGGCAGGTCCTGCTCCGATTACAGCAACGGTTTTCCCGGTAGATGCATATAGATTTTCTTTATTCCTGTGCCAAGGGGATTTTAAATCAGCCCCTGCACGTTTCAACCAGCATATATTAACAGGCTTTCCAAGGTCACCTTCCCCGTGCCTGCATTTCTCCTCACAAGGTCTGCTGCATATTCTCCCGAGAACACCAGGGAAGATATTATACATCCTGTTCAACTCAAAAGACCTGCCGAACCTGTTCTCAGAAATACAACGTATATAACCCGGGATGTTTGTATTGGCAGGGCATGCTTTCTGGCAGGGAATGTTTTCAGATACATACTTTATATCTCGTGGATTATCAGAAAACCTTACTTCTTTTATTATTTTTCCAGCGCGAATATTCCCTGAAAAATCTTCGGTTTCTTTTTCAAAATAAAGCTTTTCTTCCTTCAAAGCACACCTCTGTTCTGAATTTCATAGGTTATTGATGGCGTCGTAAATCCCGCTAATCAGGTATGTTATATTCTAGAGTAGATAATACCATTAATTAGATTTTTACGAGTTCATCAGTTAGTGGTATATATTTTATACTTAAACTCAAAATTTGAGTTAAGTTGTTTAATATGATGGGGGTAATTGATATTTAAAAAATCAGAACCATTTTTTTACCGGCAATAATGGTATTGCCATGATAAGAAATTAAAAAACTTTATAAACAGTATTTAATCAGTTACGGTTCGTTCTCCTATTTCCTCAAAGACACATTCATCCTTGCCGCAATATTCACCAATATACTCGGATTCAGGTCTGTACAGTACAGGTTTTGGTGCTGCTCCGGCAAACTGCTCTTCAAGAACGTGAGCGACCCATCCGGCCATTCTCGAAACAGCAAAGACCGGTGTAAATAGATCGACAGGGATTCCCATATAATAATAAAGTGAGGCACTGTAAAAATCCACGTTTACAAAAATATCAATTCCCTTCTTCAGCTTGAAGGCCTCTTTTGCTTTCTTTTCCAGTTCTTTTGACAAGTCATACCACCTGGTATCACCGGTCCTTTCACCCATTATTTTTGACATTGGCGCAAGTATAAGTGCTCTGGGGTCATCCACCTGGTAAACTGCATGACCTAATCCCATGATCACACCACCAGAATCAAGAGTATTATTGATATAATCATCGATAGCATCAGCACTGCCGATTTTAAGCAACATCAGCATTACTCTCGTATTTGCTCCACCATGAAGTGCACCTGAAAGTGATCCCACACCGGCGGATACTGCTGCAAATATATGTGCTTTTGTAGAAGCCACCTGTCTTGCAGAAAATGTGGAGGCATTAAATGAATGTTCTGCATGAAGGGTAAGTGCCGTATCAAAGAATGATGTCAGTTCCTCGTCGGGCTTTTCTCCGCTATACATATAAATAAAGTTTGCGGCATGACCAATCTCCGGGTCAGGATTAACAGGTTCTCTTCCGTTTCTTATCCTGTCCCATGTAGCAACTATAGTTGCGGTCTTTGAAATAAGGCTTATCCCCTTTTCAATTACAGATTCATGTGAGTTGTCATTAATGTCAGGGTCGTAGTCAGCTAACATTGAAATAGTTGACATCAAAACGTCCATAGGAAGAGCATCTTTCGGCCTGTTTTTCATGCTTTCAATAACCTGGGGAGGCAGTTTTCTATTTTCTGCAAGTTTAGCTGTAAAATCTTTTAACTCGGATTTAACAGGTAACCTTTCATATAAAAGAAGAAACGAGACCTCTTCAAAGCTTACCTTACCTGCAAGATCTTTTGCCTGAAAACCTCTGTATATAAGTTTCCCTTCTGCACCATTTACGTCGCTGATTTTTGTTGTAGCAACCGTAAAACCCCTTAAGCCTGTATTTAATAACGGTATACACTCACTCATATTTTATCCTATAATTTTCTTTTTTTGTTAATAAATGATTTTATACACTTTTCATGTTCTTTCAAGAACCTGATTTGCCTCAATGAATTGTTACTGGTAATTAAGCAAAGCCTTTAACTTCCTGAATCCAACCACATAGAAAATGACAGCATACACTGACGGTAAAATCTGTTTAATAATTATAGGCCCTATAAATTATATAAATTTGGAGATTATTTAAATAGTAACTATTTTATTTTTATAGCAACACTTTGATTATCTAAGAATACTAAATATCAACCCACATGTCAGCTTCATTGCCGCAGTTTGTGCATGTTCCAGTTGCTTTTACGTTTTTTAAATTTTCCGTAGCTGATGCTTTGTTTTCCGTATTATCATCAACCTCTTCCATAAAACAAACCAGTTCCATCTCAGCTTCATTGCCGCAATTCTCACATTGACAAACCTTTTTAAACTTTTTTTCCATGACAGTCTCCTTTCTTAAATACAAGTCCGCTTTTACATGCTTCCATATCCCGAAGTTATCTTTACTTTTCAGGTTTCATCAATAATTTCTTTTCAAATAGTAGACTTAATCAGTTTATCACATATTGTCATTATATAAACTAAGTACTTTATTCAAAAACCGGGCATCTTCTCTAATGGCCGCCTTTCTTCAACATACTCATGTGATATTTCACCTTTATTCCATTCTATTGATACATAAAGGCTGCAATAACAGCTGCCAAACTCCTTTACATCAGGTTCTCTGTATTCACACGGACAGATAATATCCCTGTCATCTTTCTGTTCACCTGAAGCAAGCCGACATGGGCATACCATATATCCATAACGTTCTTTATTGGTAATCAATGCCTCAAGAAGTTCATTTACTTTTTCACTGTCTTTATTAAAAAAATATCCTTTACTTTCCTGGAAATTCTTTAATTTTTCATAGAGAGCATCCGTATCCATTAAATCTTCAATGCCTCCCTTATTTGATCTTCCCTATATCCTACAATAACTTTATCACCTATAACGATAGTTGGAAAAGAACATCTTGGGTTTAATTCTTTTATGTCTTTCATGATTAACCCCTTCTCCTCCTTATCTAATAGATCAACATCGATAAAATCATATTGTACTGAACATTCATCAAATAATTTTTTACTGGACTTACAATGGCTACAAGTACTGAGAGAGAATATCTTAACATCTTTTTCCGTCATCTTTCCACCTTTTTTTTATATTAACGATTTGATTTGTTTTGTAATCTCTGTTTTTGGAAGTGCTCCTACCAGAGTATTTTCAAGTTTGCCATCTTTAAAAAAGAGAAGCGTCGGTATACTCATCACCCTGTATTGAGAAGCAGTTAATGGATTTTCATCAACATTCAGCTTAGTAATTTTAATACTACCTTTAAATTCATAAGCCAGTTCATCAAGAACCGGAGCAATCGACTTACATGGTCCACACCAGGGAGCCCAGCAGTCAACAAGAACAGCCCCGGAATATCCTAAAACCTCTTCACCAAAATCCCTGTCAGATACGACAACCGGTCTTCCGTAAATATTTTTTGTATCAAGCAAGGTTTTGCAATGGCCGCATATCGGTTTTTCTTCAAGGCGCTTATCAGGCACCCTGTTTTTTTTACCACACTCAAAGCATTTTATTATAATATTTTTGTCACTCATAGTGTTTTTTAGACCAGTATTTTTTATATTATAAATAGTATCTTCATTTAAATATTAAAAATATATCCAAAAAACATGCCATTAAAATGTAAGATTGAAGTTCTGTGAAATTAACCTTATAAATCAATATGATATAAATGCCGCATAAGAAAGCCATAATACAATAAAGATTATATATGGCACAAAAATGTATCATAAACCTATCTAAAAATAAAACATCATCGAAACTTAATGCAATATTAAAATAATGATAACACTTAAACGTGGATATGACAGGACTGTATAGCAACATATTCTGGTCAGATGCCCGAAATATTAAACAAGTTTCACACCTGGTTGGCAGTTAAGCCTCGTATATTTAAGATGTTTAATTGGTAATGGATATATTTTAAACAAATCATTTTAAAATGCAATGAAAATAATATGTTATTTTAAAATCATGAGTACTATTAGCCATTTATTTTCTTTTTATAACTTGATCAGATATCGTTGGACAACTTGGCACTGACATAAAGCTAATTTCAGTATTATTGCCAGAAAAAACCGTATTTCCAAGCAAATGAAACAAATTTGTATTATGAAACATGATACTGTCTTAAATCCACAATATCCGGACAATAGAGTTAAATCTATTCATACGAATTCAACATTATTATTGCTGATCCAGGCCTGATGACCTTTTTATCAATTTAATTTCTTTTCAAAACCACCAATATTCATGAACTCGTAAAAAGTATAACCGATGGCTAATCCCGCCTTGGTGGGGCATATACAAGGCATACATGAGTATGTCGAACATCTGGTCAATCGCTAAAAAAGTTAACAGGATGGCAAAGGAAAAAGCTCAAGATCAAGGCGTCGCAAATCCTGAGGAGTGAGGTGTACTTGTCGTACGTCGCAGTGACGAGAGATGCAGCGCAACGCAGATATTGGACTTTTTACGAAGCCATCAACATTTATGGCATATAATTTGCTCATAATATCTAATAAGTTAAAACTTAATTACATATATTCAGTATATAAAGATTACAATGCAGGAGGTAAAAAAGCATGATGCATCTTGAAGAAATAAAAAAAAACAGAGCATTGTTAAATGAAATTGATTGGGACATGACCCCGGAAGAAGCTGTAAGACTTTATCTTGAATGGGGAAACAACTGGGTAAGGGGTAATTATGTAATTCGATCAAAAAATGATTTCTCCCATTATTTCGTAGTCAATACATGGGAGGAGGCCCCAAAAATATTCCTTGTAAAAAGAAACTCAGAAAATGCTGAAGAGCTTGCGGAAATTGATATGCCTCATGATCTTCAGGAAAGCTTTTTTAAAAAAGCTGGACGACATAAAGGGGTTTATTCGATTGAAGGCCCGGTAAAAGACTGGTTGCAAAGAGAGCTTTGCGCATGATAATAATTTGTCAAAAAACAAAACCTCTTAAACCCCTTAACTAGTGTCCATCAAGTCCAGCCAAAGCGGGATTGGATAGACACTAAATAGTAATTAACATATGAATAAAAAAACGCTTATCAAGGCACCTGTTGAAGAAGTATTTAAATGGCACACGCGTGAGGGCGCTCTGCAAAGGCTTAGCCCGCCATGGGATCCGATAAAAGTCCTGGAATACCATGGAAGTATTGATAAGGGGTCAGTTGTAGTTCTTGAAATGACTGCAGGGCCTTTCACTTATAAGTGGCAGGCCATACACACTGAATACATTGAAAACAATTTATTTAGAGACATCCAGGTAAAAGGTCCTTTTTCAGAATGGATTCATAGTCACAGGTTTGAGCCTTCAGGTAATGAATCCTGCTGGCTTGAAGATTCCGTTGACTACAAACTCCCCTTTCATCCAATATCAAAATTCATATTAGGAAGGTATATTAAAGAAAAGCTTAATAATATTTTTTTATACAGACATCGAATAACGTCAGATGATATAGAAACACATAATAAGCATAAAAACCGGAAACCATTAAAAATACTGATTTCCGGCGCAAGTGGTGTGATAGGCTCGGCAATCATACCTTATTTAACAACTGGCGGTCATATGGTTCGCAGACTTGTGAGGAGACCTCCGGTTACATCAAAAGGAGAGATATTCTGGAACCCGGCAGAAAATATTATCAGTCCTGAAGCTATGGAAGGTGTTGACTGTGTTATTCATCTTTCAGGTGAAAATATTGCTGAAGGGAGATGGACCGAAGGAAAAAAGAAATCAATAATTGAAAGCCGCACAAAAAGTACTGCCATTATTGCAGAAGCAATGGCCAACATGAAAACCCCTCCAAAAGTATTTATATCAGCATCAGCAACAGGTTATTATGGAGACAGGGGAGAAAGTATAGTTACAGAAGATGATGAACCGGGTAGTTATTTTGTTTCAAAAATTTGTCATGAGTGGGAGAAAGCAGCAGAACCTGCTATAAGTAAAGGAATAAGGACCGCCCTTATAAGAATCGGCACGGTTTTGACACCGGAAGGTGGGGCTCTTCAAAAATTACTTCCCACATTCCGGTTTGGACTGGGCGGGAAAATAGCTTCAGGTGAACAATACATGAGCTGGATAAGCATAGATGATGTTATTGGAGCAATACATCATATTATTATGGATGATAATATTAAAGGGCCGGTTAATCTTGTGACACCTGAACCTGTTACAAACAGGGAGTTAACAAAAACCCTCGGAAAAGTTTTAGCCCGGCCATCAGTATTCACAGTCCCGTCTTTTGCCATAAGGTTATTCTTCGGGGAAATGGGCAACGAGCTGCTTCTTTCAAGCGTAAAAGTAAAACCTTCAAAACTTCTTGATTCAGGATACAGGTTCAGATTCCCAACACTTGAGGAAGCACTTCTCCACCTGCTTGGAAAGAAAAAACAATGAGCAAAACAATCAAATTAGTATTCATTACCACAATGACACTGGCATTAATATTTGGATTCCTGCATCTTTTCACCGATGGATCAAACTTGAATTTTGAGCGCCTGCATATATTTATGTTTAATCTGTGCACAGGGGGTTCAATACTAATTTATTACACTGAAAATAAAGAATCAATTACTACAACCACAATCACATTCCTTATATTTTCAGTAATATATGCACTTATGGCCTTTTTCGAATATTATATACCTGCAATGATAATATCCCTGATATTATCCGGTATTGTAGAATCGGTAAGAGTCAGGGCATTCAGTTTTTTCCCTTCGGGTTTCTTTAATTCAAAAGAACCCGTCAATAAAAAATTCCATCAGGCCGCCCTGCTCTGTCTCTCTATAGGTCTTGTTGTTTCATGCGCAGTAATTTTAAATAATAAATACATCCATATTGTTGAACTTAGAAAATTAAAACTTGATACCTTTTTCCTTGGTTTCTCCTTTCCGGTTTCCTTGATTACAATGTCTGTCATTTTTTCAATGATGAAAGATAATTCAGCACCGGTTATAAAGGGCTTAAAAGAATTTGGTTTCTGGTCAATTAATCTTGGTGTTATAATATTCTTTTTGTTTATAATTTTTGAAATGTTAGTCCCACAGGTCTTTGTAACCCTGATTCTTTTCTTAACAGTGATAATAATATCTGGTTTATATCAACGCCTTGGTGATAGCCTTCAGCAGAAAGCTTTTCTTATATCAGGTTTAGGATTTCTTCTTGTTACTGCAGTTACAGGAATAGTTTATATTCTCTTCGAATTTTTACCTGGGTACACATCCGAAAACCTTAAATGGCTTCTACGGCTTCATTCTTTTGCGGCCCTGTATGGTTGGAATTTATGCGGACTTGCGGTTATATGCAGGTATAATGACTTCCCTATCAAGCTTCATTCCGGTAAGTTAATTATCTTACACTGGTTTGTTGTAATTTTTCTCGCTCCTCTGGGAAATTACTATAAAATATTTGCTATACTTGCCGTGGCTGGATATATTGTAGTTCTTTATTTTATCTTTTTCAGCGGCAATGTTAATAAGAAAGTTAAGATCTAAAAAGTCCCGGGGTCTATATCAACATTATCATCCAAAAAACGGTATAACGTGGCCCTGCCGACACCAAGCAATCTGGCTGCTTTTGCCTTGTTTCCACCTGCCTTTCCAAGTGCAGTTTTTACAATCTCAATATCAAGCTTTTTCGATGGCCCTCTTTTTATTCCGTCACTCTGCAGCTCTGAAAGCTCCATTGGCAGTTCATGGGGCATTATTTCATTGCCTTTACATTTTATAGCAGCAAATTGCATTGCATTTTCAAGCTGCCTGACATTTCCGGGCCATTCGTAATCTAACATTAATGCAATAGATGCATCCGAAATTGCATACTGCTTATGGCCGTATCTGTCATATATCTGTTGCAAAAAATGATTTGCAAGAAGCGGAATATCATTTTTCCTTTGTCTTAAAGGCGGTATGCTTACAGGAATTACATCCAACCTGTAATAAAGGTCTTCACGAAAAGTCCCTTTCTTGACCTCTTTTTTCAAGTCTTTATTCGTTGCACTGATAACACGTGCATCAACTAAAATAGTTTTTTCACTTCCGACTTTTTCAATGGAACCTTCCTGGAGAAAACGCAGAAGTTTTACCTGAACATTTTTCGGAAGTTCAGCAACTTCATCGAGGAATATCGATCCATTAGCAGCCAGCTCAAACCTTCCTTTTTTGTCACGTACAGCCCCTGAGAAAGAACCCTTTACATGACCGAAAAGCTCACTTTCAATAAGCCCTTCAGGAAGAGCGCCGCAATTAATGGGTACAAAAGGCGCCCCGCTTCTATGACTTTCATTATGTATGGCTTTTGCAACAAGTTCTTTTCCGGTTCCTGTCTCACCATATATATTTACAGACATATCGTATAATGCAACATCCCGGATCTGCTGAAAAACCTGAAGCATCTTGCTGTCTCTTCCAATAATATTTGAAAAGCTGTTAAGCTCCCCTACC
>JABHLN010000022.1 GCA_018693105.1 Desulfobacterales bacterium
AAAAGTCCCCATCTACTGCGTTATAGCGGTTGATCATAAGTTCGACATACTGCATGTATGCCTTCACTCCTGATCAACCACTATGCCTTGTATATGAAGATATTTACTTAGCCATCGGTTATACTTTTTACGAGTTCATCAAGTTTGATGCATACTTAAATTATATACTCTTAATCCTAGTCTGAAGGGTATTCAAACATTTTCCCTTCATAGTTTTTAACCTGAATTTTTCCGTTTTTACAGTCTTTAATATACTCAGGAAGAAGCGGTACTTTACCACCTCCACCAGGTAGATCTATCATATATTGAGGGACTCCGGTTCCGGAAATAAATCCGCGCAATTTTTCAAGAATATCAAGGCCTGTTTTTATTGGAGGGCGAAAATGCCGAGTCCCTTTTACAGGATCTATATGATGAAGGTAATATGGCTTAACCCTTATCATCAACAATTTTCTCATTAATTTTTTTATCACTTCGGGGCTGTCATTTATACCTTTTAACAATACTGTCTGACACCCCAAGGGAATTCCGACATCAGCAAGTCTTGCGCATGCTTCCGAAGCTTCCTGTGTAATCTCATCAGGATGATTGAAATGTGTATTTACATATACAGGCTGGTACTTTTTCAATATTTCAGACAGATTTTTAGTTATTCTTTGTGGTAGTGTACAAAGTACCCTGGTATGAATTCTTACGACTTGAATATGTGGTATTCTCCTTATCTCAGAAAGCAAATTATTTATTGCATCATCTTCAAGAAGAAGGGGGTCCCCTCCGGATAGAATGACTTCACTTATATTTTTGTGTTTTCTAATATATTTTATTCCATCATCAATAAGCTTACCTGAAATATCAAAATCATGGCCTACATTTCGTTTTCGCAGGCAGAACCTGCAATACATTGCACAGCGGTTTGACACGATGAATAAAACCCTATCGGGATAACGGTGTATTATAGTATTTGGAACTGGAGATTGCATTTTTTCCTTAAGAGGATCATTAAGAAAAATATCATTATCAATTTCCCTTATATCAGGAACAGACTGTCTCCATATAGGATCTCCAATATTTTTTATCAGGGAAAGATAATACCTGTTAATCCTCATCGGGAAATTCATAACGACTTTGTCAATTTCATCAACATCTATCGGAAAATATGATACTAATTCTTTAGAATCTTCAATACTATTTTCAAGAATGTCTTGCCAGTCTGAACTATATTTTATATTTGAATTCATTTTAACCTTAATTACAATTTAATATGGTAAATTTTATCAGTGCAAATTCAGCTGTTCAAATAGTCGACTACCATAAAAACGTATCAGCAATCTTTTACTTTTTTCATTCTGTCCATTTTATGTCTCTTCAAAATATTTATAATAAAGAGATATAAGAAAAACAAAAGAAATAAAAATAGAAATCAATTTCCCATTCACAAGTGAACTTTTCACTTTATGAATTTTGTCAAAAATTCTATTACCTTGACTCTTTTATACCTTTCGAGCATACTGCCTACATTATAAATTACAAAACAAATATTGATCCTTTGGTTATTATCTAAGCTGACGAACATAAATCCTTAAAACTGTTTTTTACTCAAATAAATCAATAGAGGATACATGAACGCATCACAGAATGAAACCATATCAATATCTGATTCATCACCATTAATTCTTGTTGTTGATGATGACCAGATTACTGTCAAATTATTACAAAAATTAATTACAAATGAAGATTATAGAGCTGAAACAGGAAGAAATGGTGAAGATTGCCTGAAAATGGCGAAAGAATTATCTCCGGATATCATACTTCTAGATATCAGCATGCCGGTAATGGACGGCATTGAGGCATGTAAAATTTTAAAAAAAGAAGACTCTACAAAAGACATACCTGTTATTTTTATAACTTCATACACAGATAATGATACATTAAATGCTGCATTCAGTGCAGGAGGCACAGATTATATAAGAAAACCTGTGAACAGTGTTGAATTGATGGTAAGAATAAAATCAGTTTTAACCCAGCAAAAACTAAAAAGCGAACTCATAGAAAAAGAAAAGTTAGAAGGGGTTCTTGAAATGGCTGGTGCCATCTGCCATGAAGTACGACAGCCGCTTCAAATTCTTTATGCATATATTGAAATTATTAAAGATGCTGCAGCGGAAAATAAGCTTTCAAATGATGATATTGAAAAAATCAAGGGCCAGCTCCAGCGATTAAATGAAATAACAATAAAAATCAGCAGAATTAGAAAATATGAAAGTTTTGACTACCTCGAAGGTGTAAAAATCATCGATATTGACAAAGCTTCACTAACATAGAAGTAATAAAACCACTATTAATGTAAGTCACGCCACAAAAAAACATCAATATTTCTTACCCGGAAGTCGTCTGGTCAACACGTTTCATCCAGGACAAAAGATTTGGTAAACGATTAATAATTTCAGCCCCCTGCGGCGCGAAATTAATTGCATAAACCTGGACAAATACTGCTATATCGGCAAGAGTTATTTTATCTCCAACCAGCCAGTCAGAATCATTTCCAAGGTAATCTGATATAGAAGTGAGATGTCTTTCAATATCTTCCAAAAGCATTTCACGGGGCTTAAGCCCAACTCCTTGCGCATTAATCTGTTTCCTCGCAAAAGTCGGCCCCATCTTTTGCATAAACTTCTTTTTCCAGCCTTTTTCATGTTCCGCAATAGCATTTATACGAGATTCGTTCTCACGAAGACTGAAATGAATAGCTATATCATAATTATAAAGGCTCTCATCAGCCCAGTCTTCAAAAAAATGACAAAGGGCTCTATGTTTTAAGTTTTCCGGAATCAATGCCGGTTCAGGAAATTTTTCTTCAAGATAATAAAAAATCTGCGTAGAATCCTGAATAAGTGTTTCATTATGTTTTAGAGCCGGTACTTTCCCGATACTGGCAACCTTTTTTATGGCAAAAGCGGAAAGCTCTTCCACTTCATAAGTCTGTTTCTTGAAGTTTAAAACTCTCCTGATTTTGTCACAATACGGTGATACCTCCATCTGGTAAATTTTGATCATTTTCTCCTCCCATATTTTTTTGTGTTTATTCAGGATCTCTTAAGAATATAATAAAATTAATTTTACCGCACAACAACTTTTTTTCTGTCTGTTTAATTTAAAATTCTTGGGTTTGAATAAAAAATATTTACTGGTTCTTATTGTTATAAAAGAATTTGAAAGATATTTTAATTTAACCCCCAAAATTATGTTTTTTATGCTTGACTTATAATTTTATTATCCATAATGTGCTTCCATCATATGATGGATGTTTTTGCCATATATATGAGATAGAAAGATATATAAAAGCTTCTTGCTAAAATTTTTTTATATTATTCTTCAGTTCTACTGAGGTTCCCATAATGTTATTACTTTTCTAAAACCGGGTAATATTTCCCCGGAATATTAAAGAGAGAAACTATGAAAATCCTTGCTTTTAATGGAAGTCCCCGAATGACAAACGGAGTAACCGATCGTGTTCTTCAGAAATTTATGGACGGTGCCAAAGAGGCAGGAGCTGAAACAGAAATTATATATCCCGCTAAAGAAAATATAAAATTTTGTGCTGGATGTTTCAGCTGCTGGATTATTCATCCAGGGAAATGTATCCACAAGGATGATATGCCAATAATTATTAAAAAATTTAAGGAAGCAGATACCATAGTTTTTGCCTCACCTGTTTATGTTGACGGTATTACAGCCCAGCTGAAAAAGTTAATTGATCGTCTTATAACCGCTTCATCACCATTTATAGAAGAACGTGACGGGCATCAACGACATCCTAACAGTGATGACAATAATGCTACAAAAATTGCTTTTATTTCAACCAGCGGCTTTGGAGAAAAAGATAATTTTGACCCTCTAATCCATCATATTCAAGCTATGGCTAGCAATATGGAATCAGAATTTGTAGGATCACTTCTCAGGCCTATGGCCCCTGGCATGGAAGACTATTACAATCCGGACCCGGAAATAGTAGAATTAATATTAAATTCTTTCAGGCAGGCAGGACATGAGCTTGTAACAAAAGGAAAGATATCCGAAGATATTCAGGAGGCATGTTCTACTCCGCTTTTTACTATGGAAGAGTTTCAAAGAAGAGCAAACGATATGTTTGAACGGTTCATTAAAAAAGCAGATACGAAAAAAGAATAATAGTATACAGATAGTTGTCTTTTCCCTCATGCGATGGAAGTTAATATACAGTTGATGTTAACCAGTTTAATAATTAATAATTGATGAACTCGTAAAAAGTCAACTCGGGATGGCAAAGTAAAAAGTTCAAAATCAAGGCGCCGCAAATCCTGAGGAATGAGGCATACTTATCGTACGCCGCAGTGACGAGGGATGCAGCGCAACGCAGATATTGGACTTTTTACGAAGCCATCAATAATTGATGGGTTTACAAAAGCCATAACTTGTTGCAAAACAACCTACCCTGACGGGGCATAAGTACATTACTCCGTGCTTATAGTAAAAAAAGTTATGTGCCGGCAGTCCATATATAGCTGGAGTTACAACACCAAAATATAATTAATTCTCTTACCTCATATCAGGAATTAAAATAAAATATCATCAATTTACCTGTTAATTTTTCATGTGTTAAAATTTGTTGTGATATCCTCAGGATCATGTTATTTTATAGGAAACAATAAGACTTGTCAGTATCTAAGTCTCAGGTGTAATTCCTCTTGAATTGATTTAGGATTATAATCTATTGATATCTTCCTAAACAAACCTTAAACCACGATTTTTGTTTCAGTGCCGAGCTTAACAGCTGTTATTGAATAGAGGGTTTTATAAACCCTGACAACTACAAACAAATATATTTCATCAAATTTTAACACCGGAAAACACTGTCATTGAATTGTTGATAATTTGATTCGTCTCATATTTTCAAAATTCAAGCTCGAAACTACTGATTAATAGTCGCAAAATAAATTAGGTAAAAAAAACTTATGAAAAAAATACTTAAATACCCGGAACAAAGCCTCCGGAGAATCTATGTTCTATACCCGGAGGCATTAAATGTTTCTCCTTTTACAGCATAGAAGTTTATTTGAATGCTTTCACATCAATGATGCCGTGGAGTAAATTATTCTTGAATTTATGAATAATTCAAAAAAAGGAGGGTAATATGGAAAAACATGCTTTACATTATGAGACTTTTATAAAGGTTTCAAGGGCTATCTCTGAGAGCAAGGACCCTGAAGAAGTTGTCCTTATGACAGCTGAAAGTATCAAAACAGCAATGAATGTGAAAGGATGTTCCATCTTTCTTATTAATAAAAAAACAAATGAACTTGAGCTGGCAGCGTCTCATGGGTTGAGCGGTGAATATATTCAGAAAGGTCCTATAAATTATATGCATTCCATACGGGAATCAATGGAAGAGGGACCTGTGGCAATCTTTAATGTTCATGACGATCCTAGAATCCAATATCCTGAAGAGGCTAAAAAAGAAGGAATTTCTTCAATTCTGGGTGTACCTATCATTATCCGCGGGAAAGTTACCGGTGCACTTCGGGTTTATACTGAGGAGCCTTGGGATTTTACACTAAGGGATGTGGATCTTATTCAGGCAGTTGCTCAAATCTGCGGAATGGCAATAGATGTCTGCCGTCTGCACAGGGGGTATATGACAAGCATCGAGGTCCTGAAGAATATGCGTGATCCCAAGGAATTCAAATCCAACAAGTGGACACCTTATGAAGGAGTGCCGAAAAGTGTTTCGCCTTCTATATGTGATTATTAACTCGAAAAAGTTAAATTATACTGGTTCATATTTGTTATGGTCCAGTATAATTTAACTAAAAGTTTAGCATTGATTAAATATGATGAGCTCGTAAAAAGTATAACCGATGGCTAAGTAAAAATCTTCATATACGAGGCATAGCGGTTGGATAGATGTGAAGGCATACATGTAGTATGTCGAGTGTCTGGCTAAACGCTATAACGCAGTAGATGGAGACTTTTTACGACGTCATCAAATATGATATTTTCTAATTACCTATAACAGCAATTGCCTCGATTTCTATAAGGATACCTTCAGCCGCAAGAGATGTAACACCCACCCAGGTACTTGCCGAAGGTGGATTGTCACCAAAAAAGTCAGAAAGCGGGCCTGACAATATTTCGCCATGCTCGGGTTTAAGATTTACGATGTTTGCACGCATCATAGTTACATCAGAATGTGACGCTCCCGCTGCCTTCAATGCATAACTAACATTTCTCAAAGCTTGCTCTGCCTGTAATTTAAGGTCAGATTCACCGACAAGTTCAAATTTACTATTATAAGCAACCTGACCCGATATAAAAACAAGTTTCCCGGGTTGAGACGTGACAACCTGTGAAAAACCAAACGACTGGCCATCAAATAATTCTTTTGGCTGAATATACTCTTTTCCTGACATTACATACCTCCCTTTCTTACGCTATTTTAAATTCACGATATTGAACTACTTTCTTACTCTTTCAGATATAAAATCCAATAAAAAATCGTAATCTTTTGATTTTTGTAATAACTAAATATGATACAAAATGTTCACCTGCAATTCATTTTGATTTAACCCATCAAACTGTTAAGGTCAAATAACGTTCCTTTATCTTTTACCGTTATCCCGTCAAGATGATCCATTTCATGCTGAACAACCCATTCATTATAATAGTATGATGATAATACCGGTTCTTCACCTCCATCAAAATCTTTTGACCCATACTCCAGTTCAAGATACTTCTTTTCTAAAGTATATCCTGAGATAGATACATATGGTTTTCTTTTGACCATATAGTTGTTTTCGGGAACTGAACCACAAGCTTCAATGCTGTTGAAATATTTCCCTTCCAGCTTGAGAACTTTCGGGTTTACTATTGTAGAATATCTTCCTTCACTTATCGGGATATGTATCACCCTGATCGGGTTCTGAGTCAAATTCCAGAACATGTTGTTAGAACTAACACCTGCAAATGAATATAATTTTTTGAAATGTTTCATTATTATATCAAGTTCCCTGGCTAAAAAGAGTTCATTATCTAAATCAATTTCTCTTGCCCTGGTTATCACCCAATCAATATTGTTAACAATAGTAGCAATCGTGACATTGTGTTTTTTTATCATTTGACTAATACCCATAATCTTGTATTTTATTATTAAGTACTTAAATAAGCAAAGAGTTTTTCCCACTAAGTAGAAATGGATACTATAAAATTATTACTTGAATAAAAACCGATAGAAGAGTATGTTTCCCTTTAGCACTTCCTAAGTACAATAAACCTGATATTATACTAATTATGATAAACCAAGCCACATCACATCTGGATTTAAGGTTAAATAGCAGATGCCGCCTTAGAAATAGGAATACATTAGGTATCTGAAGTATTTAACGCTTCAGGAAGTTTTGCCAGCTTAAAACAGGTAAAGATTTAAAATGTCGCAAGAATTACTAAACAAGGAGCTTACATGAAAGAATTAATTTTTCAAAATCCGTTCATGGGAGCAGTAGAGAGATATCCCGATAACACAATAGTGAAGTACGGTGATTATTCGGCAACATACACACAGCATCTTGAAAGGATTTACAGGCTTACAGGTATGCTTCGTAACGAACTTGGTGTCGGAAAATCCGACCGTTTCGGAATTCTTTCCAACAACAATCATCAATACCTCGAATTGTGGCATGCAGGCCTTTTTGGAGCTGCAGTTATAAACCCGCTCAATATAAGACTTAATGCAAGCGAAATAAAATATATTTTAAACGATTCAGGAGCAAAGGTAATCTTTGTTGACTCAACATTTGCACCTGTTATCGACTCCATAAGATCTGAATTAAATCATATCCGCCATGTTGTACTCATTGATAATGATAATGAAAATAAAGATGTGCCCCATGATCTGAGTTATGAACAACTGATTGAGAGAACAACGCCTGTTATGCCGGAAGAACCTGAGGAGGAGGATCCCTGCCTTCTCATGTACACTGGCGGCACAACAGGATTACCAAAGGGAGTTCTTGTTGATCATAGGGCTATCACTCTTGGTATTTTCCACTTTTCTATCGAATACGAATTTCTAAACATGCATAAATCAGACAATCCATGTCACTTCCTGCTTTTCATGCCGATGTTCCATGTAGGAGCCCTGGTTGGAATGCTTGCCCCGTCTATTTCCGGTGGGAAGGTTATAATTATTCAGGGTTTTGATGATAAGACAGTAATTGAAACAATTGAAAAAGAACGTGTGACAGTTACAGGCCTGGTTCCTACAATGCTGTCCTTGATTATCAACCACCCTGAATTCCATCCGGACAGGCTCTCATCTCTTGAAACTATTGGATACGGTGCAGCACCAATGCCCGAAGGCTTACTAAAACGCTGCACGGAAATATTGCCACACTTAAAATTATATCAGGGCTATGGTTTAACAGAATCCGGTGGCGCTGTAAGTTACCTCTCTCCTGAAGATCATCGCAAAGGAGGCAAGCGCCTTCGTTCTGTTGGACGACCGATGTTTGGTATCCGTTTCAGTATCAAGGACTTTGACGGGAATGCGCTTCCATCAGGCGAAATTGGCGAGGTATGCATAAAATCTGGCACGGTGATGCAATGCTACTGGAAACAACCTGAGGCAACCGTTGAAGTGATAAAAGACGGCTGGTATCATACCGGCGACATGGGTTACCTTGATGAGAATGGATACCTGTATCTTGTTGATCGTGCAAAAGATATGATAATTTCAGGGGGCGAGAATGTTTACAGCATAGAAATTGAGAGTGTTGTTTCAATGCATCCTGCAGTAGCCGAAGTTGCTGTGATCGGTATCCCTCACGAAGTCTGGGGTGAAGCCATCCACGCAATTGTGATAGCAAGAGCAAATATGTCTGTCACAGCTGAAGAAATAAAAGAACATGCACGTAAAACCCTGTCTGGCTATAAAGTGCCAAAAACAGTAGAAATACGGAAAGAACCTTTCCCGCTCTCCGCAGCAGGAAAAATCCTCAAGCGTGAATTAAGGAAAAAATACTGGGAAGAAAGTGATGAATGATTTGGATTTCATGCATCTGAATCAAACACAATTTTTATAGACGGTAAGTTAAAAATAATTACATAAATATGAAAAAGAGGCCCGAAAAGAAGCCCATAGTTTAGGAGGTTTATTACAATGGATTATAAGACAATAAAATATGAGACTGAAGGAATGATCGGCATACTTACCTACAACAGGCCGGGAACAGTAAATGCCTTAAACACCCAAATGGTAAATGAACTGATCGATTTTTGGCGGGAAAGAAATGAGGATCACGCAGTACGGGTGATCATAACCAGAGGAGCCGGCGAAAAAGGTTTCAGCTCCGGTGTGGATTTAAAAGAGGTCGTTGAAAAGTCCCAAAAGGAAGGAGGGACACCCCCTGACAGAGTCTATTACGATCAGACAAAATTTGCCTTACTTTATCGTTTAATGCGCGCATGCCCCCAGCCGATAATTGCAGCAGTCCATGGTCCTGCAATGGGCGCCGGACTTTCTTTTGCTCTTGCTTCAGACATACGCCTTGCAAGCGAAGATGCAATGTTTTGTGCACAATATATTAATATAGGCCTTGGTGGCGCAGACCTTGGTTCCAGTTATTTTTTATGGCGCATTGTCGGCTGGGGGAAAGCGGCGGAAATGTGTCTCACAGGAAAAAGATTTTATGCCGAAGAAGCCTTACGCATCGGACTTGTGAATTATGTATATCCAAAAGAAAAACTCATGCATGAGGCTATGGAAATTGCAACGACTATGGCATCGAAAAGCAAGATGGCATTGCATCTTACAAAAGAAGCATTGAACTCTTCACTTAACGGGATCAGCCTTGAAGATGCAATGCGAATTGAAGATCGTAACCAGGCACTAATGGCCATGATGGGTGAGGTTGATACGGAAATAAAACGATAATACAGCCAGAGTTGAAAATATTGAATAGTTTAATAATATAAACAATCTTGGGGAATAATTATGAGAGGATACAAGGGATATACTGGAAAAGTTTTACGTGTCGACTTGTCAACCGGCAGCTTTGTTGAACTCGAAACAGATTTATATTCCAATCGTTTCATAGGCGGTCGGGGAATAGCAGCTAAGGTGCATTTTGATGAAGTGTCAATAGATACTGATGCTTTTGATCCTGAAAATCGCTTGTGCATTATGACCGGCCCTTTGTGCGGAGTCCCCGGAATTGCAGCTTCCCGATGGCAGGTTTCAGGAAAATCACCTCTTCATAATACTTTCTCCTATTGTAATCTGGGCGGTTCCTGGGGTGCACACCTTAAATTCACCGGTTACGACGGTCTCATCATTCAGGGAAAATCGGATGAACTTGTTTATCTGATTATCGATAATGGAAAAGTAGAACTCAAGAATGCTGCTTTTCTTAAAGGTTCTGGTGCTATAAAAACCCGAATGAAACTCAAGCAGGAATACGGTAAATCTTTACGAGTTGCTGCGATAGGTGCAGCCGGGGAAAACATGGTTCATTTTGCCACCCTGACGGCAGACTCAGATTCAAGTGGTTCATCAGGTATGGGTGCTGTTTTTGGTTCAAAAAACTTGAAAGCCATCGCTGTAAGGGGGTCAGATAAAATAGAGGTTGCAGACCCGGACCGACTTTCACAGTTGCGAAAAACCATTCGAAAAATTAAGGTCGGAGCATTTAGCTGGCCGACAATTTTACCCCGGCAGCAAATCAAAAAACAGCTTTGCTTCGGCTGTATCAACGGCTGTGGACGACAGACCTTTTCTACAGAGAAAGGTGAATCAGGAAAATACATGTGTCAGTCTGCTGCATTCTATGAAACCCGGGCTCAACGCTATCACGGTAAAATTACCGATGTGTCATATTATGCTGCAAAGCTATGTGACGATTTAGGCATAGATACTAAAGCTATTGAAACTATGAACATGTGGCTTAGCCGATGCTATAAAGAAAATATTCTTACAGACGAAAACACCGGCATCCCTTTATCCAAAATAGGTAGCCTCGAATTTATTGAAACCCTGCTTCACAAAATTGCATTAAGGGAAGGAATCGGTGACACCCTTGCCCAGGGCGTATTCAAAGCTGCAGAAATTATAGGCCAGGATTCCGCCAGTCTTATAAAAGATTACATGATCGCCACAGGAGAAAACGAAGTATACGGTCCAAGGCTCTATATAACAACCGGCATTCTTTATGCCATGGAGCCACGTCAGCCAATTCAGCAGCTTCACGAAATCAGTGTACCGTTAATGTTTTGGGCTTCGAGAGAATCGGGTTATATGGAAAATTTTATGACTACAAAAGTAATAAGAAGCATTGGTGAGCGGTTCTGGGGTTCGGAGATAGCGGCTGACTTTTCCACATATGAAGGTAAGGCTCTGGCAGCATCGATGATACAGGATAGACAATATGCCAAAGAGGCTTTAATCTTTTGTGATTTTTCATGGCCCATCATCTTCAGCCCTGTAACACAGGGTAATGTGGGAGATCCTACATTTGAGTCCAGGATTTTTGAAACCGTAACCGGGCGGGAAATGGATGAAACCGGCCTGTATCATATTGGAAAACGTCTTTTTAACTTGCAGAGATCAATTTTAGTCCGTGAAGGCTACGGAGGACGTAAATATGATGGGTTGCCTGAATTTTGTTTTACTACACCCCTTAAAGGCGACTTCGGCAATCCCGAATGTCTGGTTCCCGGTGAGGATGGAGAAACTATTTCCCGTAAAGGTATGATAGTCGAACGTCATGAATTTGAAAAAATGAGAGATGAGTTTTATGAAATTCGTGACTGGGATGTAACTACCGGTTTGCAAACCGGCACACAGCTTGAGGCTCTGGATTTATCCGATGTAGCCGATTTAATGGATAAAGATGGTCTGTTGTCAGTTTAACTTAGTAACCTTTTTGTTTCATGTAAATGCCGAACCTTCTATGTTTCTTTTTTTGCTTTCCCCCACAGCTGATCGAGTTTTTCTCTTGATGTGGTATCAACAGTTTTCCGATTCACAGCAACACATTTTTCAAGATGCCTGTATCTTTTTTCAAATTTCGCTGTTGAATCTTTTAGGGCTGTTTCAGGATGTAAACCGGCAAAACGGGCTACATTTACTAGGGTAAAAAAGACATCTCCCAGTTCCATGGAAATAGATTCCTTGTCACCTTTACCAAGTTCCGATTTGAGCTCCCCCCACTCTTCATCCACCTTTTTTATTACACCATGAATATCATCCCAATCGAACCCTGCCCTGCCTACTTGAGAAGAAACTCTGTAAGCACGCATCAAAGCCGGAAGACCGGAAGGCACCGAATCAAGAATTGACTCTTTTACAGCATGACTTTTTTCTTTCATCTTGATCTCATGCCATCTTTTTTTTATATCGTCCACATTATCGGAATCAACCTCCCCAAATACATGCGGATGTCTTCTAATCATCTTTTCATGAATGCCCGATACAGCATCATTTATGCTAAAATGTCCTTTTTCATTATAAATTGAAACAAGAAACATGATTTGAAAAAGCACATCCCCAAGTTCTTCACAAACCTCGTCAGGTGTTCCTGACTCGATAGCTTCTACAAGTTCGAACATTTCCTCAATAAGGTATAAGGACATGGTTTTAGGGGTTTGCTTCCTGTCCCATGGGCATCCGTCTTTACCCCTCAATGTTTCTATTATACCTGTTAAGGATTCTATTTTTTTTGAATTACCTTGTTCAGGTTTTCTTTGATCTTGTCGCTTTTTTCCCAAACCTTTTTTAATTCCTTAATTTTTAAATCAAATTGTTTTTTCATATCATCCGGCACAACAGCAATCATCTGCTCAGATATACTTATAGCATATGGGGAAAGCTTGGAATTTTTTATAACAGGTGATCCTTTACTAAGAAATGTTGTAAGCGGAATAAGAAGAACCGATATTATCATAACCGCTTTAATAACACCAAAACCAACTCCGAGCGTTTTATCAACCCAACCAAGGAATACAATTTTCAACAAATACCTGATCAGCACGCCAAGAAGGCTGATAATAATAAAAACACCACCAAAAACCGCAACGAAACTGAGGATATTCAGATATGCTGAATCTGAAATCCATCTTTCAAGATAATTAGCAGCTTCAATATAATATGTATATGCTGCATAAAATCCCCCAAGCACGCCGACAATTGAAGACAATTCCTTAATAAATCCCCTGAAAAACCCTCTTATCAGGCAATAAGCAAGAATAACCACAATTACCATATCAATAGGATTCATAATACTCCTGCTCCTGTAAAATAATTGAATATATTATAAAAAACTAATTTCTTATTATTCCATTCAAAATATTTCAACAAACTAACAAAGCGGTTTTTTTGAGTCAAGTTAATATACAACAAATAATATTAGCCGGTTTGCAAATGTATGTTAACTTCGATAAAATTAAACAATAACAATCATATATATTCTCATTCATGACTTTCAAAAAGTCGGTACAAACTAATCACTCCTTATTTCTACATCATAATTTGCAAATATTTTTCATTCTATGATATATGTTGGGGTATGTATTGGGATATTTGTTGGAAAAAAATAAACCGATTTTCTTTAAAATTTAACATACAGGGAAGAAGTTTTACTCTGTGATTTTTTTATTTTGAATAATATATGAAACGAAATACTTTATGAAAAAACAAAACAATAATAATCAGAACCAGTTAATATTCTCGAACAACGATCTTGCAAAACAACTTTTCGGTGAACATAATAAAAACCTGAAGCGAATAGGTAATAGACTTGATGTTTCAATAAATGCAAGAGGTAGTAAGGTAGATATCCGTGGTGATAAAATCGCAACGAATCTTGCAAAAAATATTCTTAATCAACTTTATGAATTATTGGAAGAAAAATACCCGGTTTATCCCAAAGATGTTGACTACGCACTAAGCGTATTGAGCAGTAATGACAGGATCAAACTGAAAGATATCTTCCTTGATACTGTTTATATTACATCAAAAAAAAGATCTATTACACCTAAAAATCCTGCTCAGAAAGAATATATAGACGCCATAAGAAACCATGACATTGTATTCGGCATTGGACCGGCAGGAACCGGCAAGACATACCTTGCCATGGCTATGGCTATTTCAGCACTTACAAAAGGAGTAGTTGACAGAATTATTCTCACCCGCCCGGCTGTTGAAGCAGGTGAGGCTTTAGGTTTTCTACCAGGTGACCTTGCAGAAAAGATTGATCCGTATCTAAGACCTCTCTATGATGCATTACATGATATGATGCAATTTGAAAAAGCTTCCGGCCTTATACAGCAGGGAGTAATTGAAGTTGCTCCTCTTGCATTTATGCGAGGCAGGACCCTTAATGATTCTTTTGTAATTCTTGATGAAGCACAAAATACAACATCCGAACAGATGAAAATGTTTTTAACACGAATAGGATTCAGTTCAAAAGCTGTCATTACCGGTGATATTACCCAAATAGACCTTCCTTCAGGAAGACCATCAGGTCTTATCGAGGCAAAGAATATTCTTCAGGATATAGAAGGGATTAATTTTTCGTTTTTTTCAAAAAAGGATGTTGTACGCCATCATCTTGTTCAGGAAATCATAAGAGCTTATGAAGAAATAGAACAAAATAATCATTGATTTTTGGTTCAACTTATCTTTATATTACGCTGTTTTTTTCAACCAACGCACAACTCACTGCAAATTGGCTTATTTTACAGGTATTTACACGTATACCACGGTTTGTAAAATTCATTTTTACAACAGCCGGTTTTGGCTTGCTAAATATTTAATGGATTGATAAATGTATGCGCTAGGTTTTCATGTGCATGGTATAAATGAAAAACGTTTTTATTTTAAAAGCAGTTAAAGATAGAAATATATTATCAAAACTATGAGTACCGATAAGAATAAAGAGTCAGCCTTTAATATATCCTTTTCTAAAGATATTTTTCTTTGGGGGATTCTTATAGCTGCTACAATCATATCCACTATAATACTTCACCCGGACCTTATAGTATCAAAACGTTCTTATGAGTTAGGCGATGTAGCCGAACATGACGTAAAAGCACCAAAGAATTTCTTCATTGAAGACAGGGAAGCAACCGAGAGCAACCGCAGAAAATCTATAGAAAATGTTCTTACTGTATATGACCATGACAAAACACTTTCATCGAGCATCACCAATAATATAAACGAAGCGTTTGCCGAACTTCAGAAAATAATAGAAACTGAAAAAGATATTGAGGATGAATTTACTGCAGAAGCAATTGAAAAGTCTCAAACAAATGAAACTAATCCCATCAAGATAAAAAAAACTTCAGTACAAAAAAAGAAGATTTTTGAAGAAAAAATAGGCACTATATTAAGTTCCGGCGCTTACAACATTCTTGACAATGAAAATTTTTCTCAGGAAATTGCAAATATTATTAACAAAATATTAGTTGATATTCTTAAAAACGGTGTTGTAGGAAACAAGGAAATTCTTCTCAGAGAACAAGATAAGGGAATAATACTTAGAACCGTTGGAGAAAAAACGGAAACTTTTGTTAACTCACTAAAAAAATTTTACGGGCCTGATCAGGCAAAAACCATGGTCAGAATTATCGGCCAACCTCTCCTCAAAGATAAAAACTATACATTGCGGAACCTTATAGTTGATTTTTCACAACAACTTATATCACCTAATATAACTTTGAACAGGAGCGAAACCGAAAAAAGAAAGGAAACCGCATCAAAAAAAATCAAACCTGTCATGTACCAGATTAAGACTGGTGAAATGATTTTACGCGAAGGAGAAAGAGTCAATACAAATATACAACTCCTGAAACTCAAAGAAATGGAGGTGCAGACAAAAACGGGCCGATTATTAACAAGGAGCATAGGTACCACTATGATGCTTCTATGTCTTCTGACAACAATCTATGTCCTTTATATAAGACATCCAAATCTTATAAAGTATGATGTTAATAAAAATGTTCTGTTTATACTCACAGTGTTTTTATTCTTCATTATTATTGCAAAGATTTCAGGACCTCTTTCTCAATCCCTTTCTCCAAACACATCATTTTCAATACCTCCCGTATCCATGTTATACGGAATACCTGTTGCAGCAGGTGCTATGATCATATGCCTTTTTATGGGCCTTAATGTCGCCCTACCCTTTGCCCTTGTAATATCAGTTTGTACAGCCATTATTTTTAAAAACAGGTTGGATGTTTTTATATTCTTCCTTCTAAGCAGTTCTATGGCGGCATTCTGGATTCAGAATTGTAATGAACGTAAAGTTTTCATCAAAGCAGGTCTAAAGCTTGGTCTTTTCAATATTCTTGCCGTAACTGCAACAGATATTTTCACGGTGGACTTTTCAGGAATGAAATTATTCTGGGACTGGACATTCGCATTTTCTGGTGGAATAGTTTCGGGCATTGTTGCTGCAGGGCTTGCACCTCTTGTAGAACTGGCATTTAATTTTACAACAGACATTAAACTTCTAGAACTTGCTAATCTTGACCAGCCTATTCTACGAAAACTGATTATGGAGGCACCAGGTACATATCATCATTCAATAATAGTCGGGAATATGGTTGAAGCAGCAGCATCAGAAATTGATGCAAACCCGCAACTTGCAAGAGTATGCGGATACTACCATGATATTGGAAAAGTAAAAAAACCACTGTATTTTATTGAAAACCAGGCAAAAGGCAGGAATAGACACGACAAGCTCGCACCATCAATGTCAAGCCTTATACTTATAGAACATATAAAAGGGGGCGTAGAAATAGCTAAAGAAAACAAACTCGGCCAGCCTATAATTGACACAATAAGGCAGCACCACGGTACAAGTTTGATCAGTTTCTTTCACAACAAGGCTATTCAGCTTAAGGGTGAGGATAATATCAATATTGATGATTTCAGATATCCCGGCCCCAAACCCCAGACAAAAGAGGTTGCACTTGTTATGCTTGCAGACGTAATTGAAGCTGCTGCAAAAACAATTGATAACCCGACACCTTCAAAAATCCAGGGACTTGTTCAGAATCTTACAAACAAGATTTTTTCTGAAGGCCAGTTGGAGGATTGTGAACTTACACTGAAAGATCTTAACCGCATTGCGAAAAGTTTTACGTCCCTGCTCATAGGAATATATCATCACCGCATTGAATATCCTGACAAGCTTATCACAACTAATGGTAAACCAAAAAATGGCAATCCTGATAGACAACAGACAAAACATTCAAAAGATACATCTGAAGAAGGTTCAGCAAAAGGCACAAGTCATCTTAAACGCCTTGGACAATCCTGATGCCGAACTTTCCATCTTGATAGTTGATGACCCTCAAATCGAGATATTAAACAGAAAATACCTCAACAGAGAAGGTCCAACCAATGTTATAGCCTTTCCGATGCTGGAAGGTGACTTTTCACAAATATCACCACAACTTCTTGGAGATGTTGTAGTGTCAATAGAAACAGCTGAAAGAGAGAGAATAAATTCCGGTCTCAGTTTGGAAGAACGTTTTACGCAACTCATTATTCATGGTATTCTACATCTTTTCGGCTATGATCATGAAGAAGATGAGAATGAAGCAGAACTTATGGAACGAAAAAGTAATGATTTATTAAAATTTATAGAATCCGGAGGATAACAATGGCTCATTTGTCGGTAAATATTGATCATGTTGCAACCCTAAGACAAGCCAGAGAAAATGTACAATACCCTGAACCGGTATCTGCTGCAATGATTGCAGAGATTGCCGGTGCAGAGGGCATCGTTGTCCACCTCCGTGAAGACAGGCGTCATATACAGGATCGTGATGTAAAATTACTGAAACAGGTTATTCAGGGAAAACTTATTCTTGAAATGGCCGGTACAAGTGAAATGATTGGTGTAGCACTTGATATTCAGCCTGATGTGGTAACTCTTGTACCCGAAAAAAGGAATGAACTTACTACAGAAGGCGGGTTGGATCTAATATTAAACAAGGCTTCAGTGTCAAAAGCAGTAAGCACTTTACACGATAGTGGTATTAGCGTATGTATTTTTATTGACCCAGAACCGGAACAGATCAAGATAGCTCATCATATAAATGCTGATATGGTTGAAATCCATACAGGCACATTTTGTGATGCTTCTACTTCCTCAAAAAAAGAACGGGCATTTTCAAGAATTGTTGATGCAGTAAAATTTGCCCACAAATTGAAACTTGTTGTCAATGCCGGCCATGGAATCTGCTACAATACAATCAAAGCATTCAAAGGTCTTAAAGAAATTGAGGAATTCAGCATTGGCCACAGCATTATTTCAAGAGCCGTACTTGTAGGTATGGATAAGGCGGTTAGAGAAATGCACAAACTTGTTAAAGAGTTATAAAACAAATCAATTTTTTTGGTGAAATAAAAAAATATAACTGATAAATAGTGTCCATCTGGAAATGAGGATGTTTATTCAAGATCAAGGCATGCGAAAAAAATAACCACCGGCATATGTATGATATTCCGAGGATTATTTTTTGAGCATAACGGAGATATTGGGCAAAAAGACCATTTCCGGATGGGCACTAACTAAGCACCCCGGGATTGGTGGGCATGTACAAGTAGTAGATTCGCTATAGTGGGACTTACCAAACCATCATTTTCATTCATCCAGGAGAAAATCATGTATATTGTCACTGCAGATGAAATGCAGGAAATGGACAGGCAGACAATTGAAGACTTCGGCATTCCTGGTAGAGTACTTATGGAAAATGCCGGCCGTGCAGCAGCACAAGTTTTTTTAGACAAATTTTCTCCTTTTGATAAGAATGTAGGAATTATTGCAGGAAGAGGCAATAACGGCGGCGATGGTTTTGTGATTGCCCGTTACCTTTATGAAAATAATATAAATGTCACAGTATATCTTTTATCCAGAAAAGAACTTGTAAGCGGTGATGCAGAAGCAAACCTAAATCTTCTCTCAGGTCTGGATATAGAAGTACTTGAAATACCTGACAATGAATCATTTATAGAAAACAGGATGTCAATAATACATCAGCATATCCTTATAGACTCAATATTTGGAACAGGCCTTAATTCTGATGTAAAAGGCTTTTATCGTGAATTCATTGAATTTATTAATAGTCTTAAAAGACGTGTCTTTGCAGTTGATATTCCTTCAGGCCTTAATTCAGACACAGGACAGCCTTGCGGCACATGTATCAAGGCAGAGGCTACTGTAACTTTCGGACATCCCAAAATCGGTCACTTTCTTCTTCCGGGAGCTGAATATTCCGGAGAACTTGAAATAATTGATATTGGTATTCCAGGGCATATAACTAAAAATGCTAAACCCTCACATCATCTTTTAACCCCTGAAGTTATTAACTCATATTTTAAACCAAGACCTCTTGAATCCCATAAGGGAACTACCGGTCACCTTTTTGTAATTGCAGGCTCTCCTGGAAAAACAGGAGCGGCCTCACTCACAGCCATGTCGGCAATGCATGTCGGTGCAGGTCTTGTTACACTTGGAATACCAAAAAGTCTGAATTCTGTTCTGGAAACACAAGTCCTGGAAGTAATGACCTGCCCTCTTCCTGAAACCAAAACCGGAGAACTATCAAAACAGGCTTTTGAAGATATAAATAAAAAGTTAATAGACAAGAAATGTCTTGCTATAGGGCCAGGAATAGGAACATCAGAAGAGACAAAACAACTAATACTTAAAGTTATTAACAATATAAATATCCCCATTATAATTGACGCAGATGGTCTCAACTGTCTTGCCGGAAACACCAGAATTCTGAAAAAAATGAATACACCTGCGATATTAACGCCCCATCCAGGTGAAATGGCTCGTATGATAGATTGCAGCACAAAAGCAGTTCAGCAGGACAGAATAAAACATGCAAGATCTTTTGCCGTTGAGTTTAATTCAATTATTGTTCTGAAAGGAGCAAGGACATTAATTGCTCATCCTGACGGCAGGGTCTTTATAAATACAACAGGTAATCCAGGTATGGCATCAGGAGGAATGGGTGATGTTCTAACAGGCATCATTGCCGGTCTGCTAACACAGGGTTTCACCCCTGAAAACGCATGTCATGCAGGTGTTTACCTTCATGGTAAAGCAGCTGATACTCTTGTACTTTCAAAAGGTCCTTTCGGGTTTATAGCTTCAGAAGTTATGAAAGCTGCACCTGAACAGATAAGTAACTTTTTTACAAATTCTTTTATTTAACAAAATCCTAATGAAAAACTTCACCAAAAGTATAATTACAAATTCACCTGAAGAAACTCAAAACCTTGGTATAAAAATTGGGAAGCTTGTCGAGTGCGGAACTGTTATTGCACTGACAGGTGATCTCGGTAGTGGGAAGACAGCCTTTGTTCAAGGACTTGCGCGTGGTCTTGAAATTTCTGAGGATTATTATATAACAAGTCCTACCTTTACAATAATAAATGAATACCCGGGAAGATGCAGGCTTTTCCATGTTGATCTTTACAGGGTGAACGATCCTGAAGAACTCGAAAATATTGGCTTGATTGACATAGTAAACGGTATTGGTGTTACTGCTATCGAATGGGCTGATTTGCTGCCTGATAATTTCATCCAAAATCACCTTACTTTGAGAATAGTCCGGGTTGACGACACATCAAGGGAATTATCTTTTTTTTCATATGGACATAAGATAGAAGAACTGATAAACAAAATCGTTTTATAGGAAAAAATCACAAAACTGGGGTGAGATAATGGGTTTAATAGTACAAAAATATGGCGGAACTTCTGTTAAAGATGTTAAACATATACAAAATGTTGCTCAAAGGGTAGCTAATTCACGTGATCGGGGCAATGATGTCATAGTTGTTCTTTCCGCAATGGCGGGCGTTACGGACAACCTGATAAAGCTTGCAGAGGAGGCTTCGGAATCCCCTGACGAAAGAGAGATGGATACTCTCCTTGCCACAGGTGAACAGACAACTATTGCCCTTTTATCAATAATTCTTAATTCAATGGGTTATCCTGCCAAGTCGTTACTAGGTTTTCAGGCAGGTATTACGACAAACTCCAGTTTCAGCAGGGCGCGTATTGTTAATATTAACGGACAAGTAATCAAGGACCTTCTAAATGACGGCAACATCGTTGTTATAGCCGGTTTTCAGGGTTGGGACGACAACAGAAATATTACAACTCTTGGTCGTGGAGGTTCTGATACATCGGCAGTTGCAATTGCCGCATCAGTTAATGCTGATGCTTGTGAAATATATACAGACGTTGACGGTATATATACTGCTGATCCAAATGTGTGTGATAAATCAAGAAAATTAAAAAAAATATCCTACGACGAAATGCTCGAAATGTCGAGCCTCGGGGCAAAAGTACTGCAAATACGCTCAGTTGAATTTGCCAAAAAATATAATGTACCGATTCACGTAAGATCATCATTTAATGAGGAGGAGGGAACCATGGTTGTTAACGAAGATGCTGACATGGAACAACTGGTAGTATCAGGAGTAACATGCAATAAAAATGAAACCAGGATTACCCTTAAAAAAGTTCCTGATCAGCCCGGAATTTCTGCAAAAATTTTTACACCTATTTCAAAAGCCGGAATCGTTGTAGATATGATTATTCAGAACACTCGATCAGGTGGTGATACTGATCTGACATTCACTGTTCAGAAAACTGATTTTAAAAAAGCTGTTGAAATATCGGAAAAGATTGCAAAAGAGGTTAATGCTGCTGAAGTTGTAACTGCTGAAAACATTGCAAAAGTTTCCGTAACAGGTGTCGGGATGAAAAGCCATGCAGGTGTTGCAGCAACAATGTTCACGGCTCTTGCAAATGAAAATATCAATATAAGGCTGATAAGCACATCTGAAATAAGGATATCCTGCATGATAGAAGAAAAATATTCCGAACTTGCTGTTCGCGTCCTTCATTCAGCATTCGGCCTTGACAAAGAATAGGAATAAAAATTCAGAGATACTATAAAAAATATTATAGTATCATTTAGTTTATACAATTAATGGGGTCGTAATCCCTTTATAAAGGGATTTTCAACCCCATCATCGCTTAAATTATTAAATCAGATAAATATGTTTTCAAATGATCAACTGATATTTTCCATTATTCTTTGCATCTTCGCTATTATAGTTATTTTTTGCAAAAAATTTCATATATTCTAAATCTAAATTCATTGATCAAAACCTTTGCAAAATATTTACTTTATTTTAAGTCCCAAAAAGACTTTTTCCAAGAATCTATGCTCAGGACAATTACATTTACCTGAAGGAATGTTGTAAGATATTAACTGAATATTATTTTAATATTATACATACTATATTTAACTCCTTCCTGGTTGACACATTTATTACTTTCTTTTATATTTTTCGGTTTTTTTTAATTTATATTTTATGAAATCGTAAAAATATAACTAATGACTCGGCTTCAATATAACAGGCTTCTAATACTGATCCAGCCTTAAAATTACAGGACATTTGAATGATAAGTGTAGAAAATATTACAAAAGGCTTCGGTGATGAAATACTTTTAAAGGGTATTACATTCAGGGTGAATTCTCGTGAAAAGATCGGTCTTGTTGGAAGAAACGGACACGGGAAAACAACCTTAATTCGTATGATCACCGGAGAAGAAAAACCTGACAGCGGTTCAATTATCAAACCAAAAAATTATCGCATAGCCTCTGTAAGTCAACATATTGATTTTACAGAAGATACAGTTATGAAAGAAGGAGTGAAAGGGCTTCCTGAAAATGAAAAGGACCATTACTGGAAAGTAGAAAAAATTTTATCAGGGCTTGGTTTTACTGAAAATGATATGAAACGTCATCCTGAAGAATTCTCAGGGGGTTACCAGGTAAGATTAAATCTTGCAAAGGTTCTCGTTTCAGACCCCGACCTTCTCTTACTTGACGAACCGACTAACTATCTTGACATAACCTCAATACGCTGGATTCAAAATTTTCTCAAAAAGTGGCCCCATGAACTCATTCTTATTACTCATGACAGAAGCTTTATAGATAATGTTGTTACGCACATTGTCGGGATACACAGGAAAGATATTCGAAAAATTCCTGGAGAAACCGGAAAATACTATTCTCAGATTGCGTTAGATGAAGAGGTTTATGAAAAAACACGTTTAAATGAAGAACGCCGGCGAAAGGATATGGATCTTTTTATCAATAGATTCAGGGCTAAAGCAAGACTTGCAAATATGGTCCAGTCCCGAATTAAAACACTTAACAAGCTTGATAACAAGGAAAAGCTCGAAGCCATTAGTAATCTGGACTTTTCATTTCGAAACAAACCATACAGCGGTAAATACTCAATGAAAGTTCAGGATCTCTCGTTTTCATATGAACCTGAAAAGCCATTAATACAGGACATGAATATCACTGTAGGGGCTCATGACAGGATCTGTGTTATTGGAAAAAACGGCAAAGGAAAAACAACACTGTTAAAGCTGTTAGCTGGAGTATTAAAGCCGCAAAAAGGCGAAGTTGTATATAACCCGGGAATTGTTAAAGGATTTTTTGAACAGACAAATGTTAAAACACTTGTAGATTCAAGAACCATTTTGGAAGAAATCCTTTATTCGGATTCAGGTGTAGATCAACAAATGTCTAGGAATATAAGCGGGGCAATGATGTTTGAGGGAGATAACGCTCTTAAAAAAATCAAAGTTCTCTCAGGTGGGGAAAAAAGCAGAGTCATGTTGGGAAAACTACTTGTAACTCCTGTAAACCTCTTGATTCTTGATGAACCTACAAACCATCTAGATATGGATTCCTGCGACGCCTTACTTGCAGCAATAGATAACTTTGATGGTACAGTTATAATGGTAACTCATAACGAAATGTTTCTTCATGCACTTGCTCAGAGGCTTATCGTTTTTCAAAACGATAAAACATTTATTTTTGAAGGGAATTACCAGTACTTTCTTGAGAAACAAGGCTGGAATGAAGAAGAAGCTAAACGAAAGCCTTTTCAAAGTGAACCCGACAAAAAAGTTTCCGGGGAAAAATTTTCCAAAAAGAAACTTAGAAAGAAAAGATCTGCAATTATATCAGAAAAGTCCAAGGTTCTGAATCCCATTAAGAAACGTATCGAAAAAATTGAAAATAACATTGAAAATAATGAGATAAAGTTAGAGCATTTAAATAATGAAATTGAAGAAGCTTCAAAGTTGCAGGATAGTAAAAAAATTGTCAGTTTGTCACAAGAAATCCACAACTCACATTCTGAAATAGAAAAACTTTTTGAAGAACTTGATATATTAACAACCAAATTTGAAGAACAGGACAAGATATATAAAAAGGATCTTGAAATACTCGAAAAAATGGATAATACTTAGTAAATTTATTATTCCATCAGATATGTTTTTCACAAAACAAATACATTTACTGACCTGACATGAAGGCATATATTTAACAAGCCAAACTTATTACATGACTATAACTCAATTATATAATTATGGTGTGTTTTACAACCCTATCAAATTTATAAAGCTGCATATTTTTATAAAAAAAATCATTTTTATAATGTTTTTGTTGTCATATTGATATTAATTTGACACAAACAGTTGATAGAGTTATAAAAATCAGATAATAATAAATAAAATCTAAAGCAAAAATTGTTTTTTATGGATAACAATAATAGATCGGTTCAACTTGTATGGGGAATTGCAATTCTTGTAGTCGGTTTAATGATGTTCTTAAATATTCCGGCAAAAATGAACCAGATATCAAACCAGTTGCAGGGATTATCATCTTCTAAACTTAATCTCATACGTTTTTCTTTCTACATGATTAGTACAATACTTATTGGTGGTGGAACGAAAAAATTATATAAAAATATAAATTATAAAAAAACTGACGATGGCAATAGTTGATATTTTTTATGATAATTTTAGATAAAATCAATGCACCTTAAAATTCTTATTTTAAAAATCGGCATTATTTAAAATAACCACACAGGTTTTTTAAATTCTGCTGATACATTTTTGAGGATTTATTATGGCTACAGCAACCGCAAAAAAACAAGACAATCAGGCCGTAAAACCAGACCTGGATTATAAGACCAGATCACAGAATCTTAATAAGAAAATATTTGCAGCATCAAATCTTGATGAGATCCTGATTGACCTAAAAGAAGAAATCGCTCAACTTTTTGAAGCTGAAAGAATAACAATTTATTATGTAGACGGTGTTAAACGTGAGCTTGTTTCCAGGTTTAAATCAGGAGCAGAGATATCTGAAATTCGAGTCCCTCTCTCAGGGAGCAGTATTTCCGGATATGCTTCATTTAAACAACAACTAGTAAATATAAAAGATGTCTACGACAAAAAGGAACTCGCTTCCATAGACCCGGGTTTAAAATTTGATAGCAGCTGGGATCTGAAAACCGGCTTTCAAACAAAACAGGTACTTGTCGTACCGATAATTTTTAAAAGGCTTTTGCTTGGTGCAATTCAGTTAATCAACCGTAAAGACGGATCATCCTTTTCAAAAAACGATGAAAAAAATGTCCTTGAACTTGCTGAAAACATGGGCATCGGCCTCTATAACCAGAAAAGGATGGCAAAAGCAACCAAGTCAAAGAGAAACAAGTATGACCATCTTCTTGAGAATCATATTCTGACCCAGAAAGAACTCAAAAAAGCCATAATGGATGCCAGGGAAAAAAATGTAACTACCGAAAGCATACTTATGGAGGATTATAAAATCCCCAAAAGTGATGTGGGCGAATCCCTGAGTAAATATTTTAATGTGCCATTCATTGAGTTCAACAAGCAGATGCCCATTCCAACAGACCTTCTTGAAGGGATAAAAGTTCCCTTCATGAAAAAAAACAAATGGGTCCCCCTGCGATCAGAAGATGATGATGTTATTATAGCAGTGGACAATCCTCATGATCTACAAAAGATAGGTGAAATAAAATCACTATTCACCGGCAGAAATGTCAAATTCTACATATCTTTCACGGAAGAAATCATGAGTTACATCGAAATGTTTACTACCGATGAAAAAGAAATGGCTTCCATGGATGAAATCCTGGGCCAGCTCGCAGCTGAAGAAGATGAAGTTGAAGAGGCTGCAGGCTCAATGGATGAAGAAAGCAGTGCGGTTGTACAGGTTGTAAACAAAATTATTATTGATGCCTATAACAGAGGGGCTTCGGATATTCATATAGAACCCTATCCCGGGAAAAACAATACCCAGGTTCGTATCAGGATTGACGGTTCCTGTACTTTATACCAGAACATACCTTATCAATACAGGGCTGCTGTTGCATCTCGTTTAAAGATAATGGCAGACCTTGATATTGCTGAACGGCGCAAACCCCAGGATGGTAAGATCAAGTTCAAAAAATACGGGGGTCTGGATATAGAACTCAGGGTCGCCACCATACCGTCCCAGGGTGCTCTTGAAGATATTGTAATGCGTATTCTTGCAGCAGGCGAACCTATTCCTCTTCCGAATATGGGGCTGGCAAAAAGAAATTACGATGAATTCGTAGAATGCATTACTAAACCTTACGGCATTTGTTTTGTATGCGGACCCACCGGTTCAGGTAAAACAACAACACTGCATTCAGCCTTAGGTTATATAAACACACCTGAAAAAAAAATATGGACAGCAGAGGATCCGGTAGAAATAACTCAAAAAGGATTAAGGCAGGTTCAGGTTCAAGCTAAAATTGGTTTTGACTTTGCTGCTGCCATGCGTGCCTTCCTCAGGGCTGACCCTGATGTCATAATGGTCGGTGAAATGCGTGACAAGGAAACAACCTCAATTGGTATTGAGGCATCACTTACAGGCCATCTTGTTTTCTCCACACTTCATACAAACAGTGCGCCTGAAAGTATCACGAGGCTTCTTGATATGGGTATGGACCCATTCAATTTTGCCGATGCTATTTTATGCATCCTTGCTCAACGACTTGTACGAACACTATGCAAAAAATGCAAAACACCTTTTCATCCAACACAGGAGCAGTATGATGAACTTATAAGAGAATACGAAGATATGGCCATGTTTGAAAAACATGTAAATATTCCTTATACTGATGACCTGGAATTAAATCAACCTGCCGGTTGTGATAAATGCAACCAAACAGGATATTCTGGTCGTATGGGACTCCATGAGCTGCTTCTTGGCACGGATGAAATGAAAAAAAAGATACAGATTAACGAAAAAATGGAAGTTCTCAGGGCACAGGCTGTTGCTGACGACATGACATCACTTAAACAGGATGGTATAGCCAAGATATTTGGAGGCAACTGCGACCTTGTCGAGGTAAGAAAGGTTTGTATTAAATAACTGAAGTAATAAAAAAGTCAAAAACTCCCGTGTAATTATAACTTATCCCCGGGAGTTTTTTTTTGCTGCAATAAATTTATCCAACTGTTTTCTGAAATAATCCTTCTTTGAAACAGCTTTCTCAAACGCCATTCTACCTGTTTCAATAGCCTTGTCGTACATTCCGTTTACATAGTATGCTTCCGAAAGTGTATCAAGAACCTGGGGTGAATTTTCAAGCCTTACAGCTTTTTCTGCATTGAGAACTGCCTCTTCAGGGTTGCGTAATTTTTCATCTTTGCATGTTGCATAAAGCCATGCAAGGTTATTTAATGCATAAAGGTTATCGGGATTAAGCATTATTGCTGACCGATAAGCTTCAATTGCTCTTTCATAATTTTCATCACTTATATATATATCACCAAGAAGACTGAAAAGACGTTCATCACCTTCTCCCTTCTCAATTCTTTTTAATATTGTTTTTTTATAAATGAAACCTGACAGGTTACTTCCTTTTTCTCCAAAGTAAAGATTATAACCAGCAGCTCCCGCAAAAAGTACAATGAAAATATATATCGACATTATTTTTTTTATCTTTTTGTTATGCAGGGCAATCCATTTCTTGTCATTTTCACATTTTTCAAGATAATTAATCCGTTCATTTATGCTGAAATGATGCCAGTTAGGTGTATCCGACGATAGGCCACTTACAGAAACTATTTTATGAAAAGTTGAAATAAGCGGTTTTGCATTATCCATTAGCCTATACACATAAATATCAGCCTGCCTTTCAAAATTACGCATATAATATCCGAAAACAAAACGGAAAAAAATTATGAAAAGCATAACAATGACAATACAATCAAAAGCAGAAGTGATAGAAGCAATGTAGTTTTCTATGAACGAATCACTTATGTTCAGGTAATCAGAATAGATTAAGGATAAATATAAAAGTTTTATGGGGGTGTAAACCAGATAAAGTAAAATCATGAAGCTTAAAATAAAAAAAATATAATAAAAAAGGTGACGTTTTTTAACATGACCTATTTCATGAGAAATGACAGCCCTTATCTCATCCGGTTCAAGGAATCTGAGCATGGCCGGGGTTACCATTATATATCTGAATTTCTTCACAAGTCCCATAACACCGGCAGTAATCATAGAACCACCAAACATTGGCCAGTATAGAATATCTGCAAACCCTACCCCGCTTTTTCGACATAATTTATCAATTATTTCACGGTCTGAGCCCTCTTCAATAGATCGGCACCCCCAGATAAATCTAATAATGGCCGGCCCCATTATTACTATTCCAAAAAGACAAACCATTGAATAAATAATCTGTCCCATTTCACTTGAAATAAATAGTTTGACCATTTCAAAAGGCTGAACAGAAATTATATCATCCAATATAGAAAATATAAACCATGGAAGAAACACAGGAAACGGAAACAATATATTTGACAAAACATATGCCTTACGAGACATGTCAGTCATAAAAATTCTGTTATATGGCGTGTATGCACATGCCCATATTACTAAAAAATAAAGAATAAATATCCCAAGAAAAACAATACCCCGAATAGTGGAAATTCTATGAAAAAAGGAAATATTTTCAACGAGATTGATAAAATAAATATCAAAGAAGTAAAAAATAAGTGCCAGAAAAGCCAGCCTTGTTATCGAACTATTAATCCTTTTGTCTATATCAGTTAAAGATACTATACCAGAACCCTTCATATCTTCGCGTGTTGCAAACTTTTCAATATTTCTGAAAGATAAATATGTATATAAAATAAAGAGGAAAAGAAGAGTCAGATAAAACAATATGGATTCAATGGGGGAGAAAATGTTTTCCTTCGAAGGCTGATAGGTTGCGAATATAAGTAAACCAACTGCAAAATATAAAAAATTGCTAAACATGTTACTCCCAAAAAAAAGTATGACCAATAACTGTAAAGTAATATAAACAGGAAATTATACCCCTTACAGAATTTATATCCCGAATCAGGATAATATAGGTCATACGCAAAAAACGGTCAAATTAATCATTTCTTGACGGGCACCATCCCCATCTCAAAAATACAGATTGAGTTTAAGAACTAAGTGCCTAAAAATGAAAAGTACAGCATGCGGGTAGTAGTAAGCATTATAATAGGGTGATAACACAGCAGTCAGACTATAGATGTTTTTTCCGAAAAGTTCTAACCTAAATACCTTTCCTTTTCACTATATATACAACCGCAGTACTGCTGACGATAAAGACCAATGCGTTTTGATTCTTCAACACCCTCTTTCCATCCCTTACGGAAATCGGCATAATAAAAAGGTACACCTATTGACTTTCCTATTGACTCTCCTAAAGACCTGAGCATTTCATGCTTCTGGAATTTACTATACAAAAGTGTTGTTGAAAAAAAGTCAAATTTACCTTTTTTTGCGTAAAGAGCTGTTGATTTCAGACGTTCTTCATAACACAGAAAACATCTATTTGATTCCCTGAATGCTATATTCTGCAGGAAACCTTCTATATCATACCCTTCCGGATAAATAACTTTAAGATCAATGATCCCGGAATATTTTTCAAGGGATTCCTGTCGCCTTAAACATTCAGTATAGGGATGGATGTTATTTCTGTAATAATACCCCATGACATCCATCCCCTCGTTTCGAAGTAATTTAACCGGATAAATCGAACAAGGTGCACAACAAATATGTAGAAGAATTTTCACTTTCTTTTCCCAAAAATTGCGGTTCCGATGCGAACAATTGTTGCACCTTCTTTTATTGCAACTTCAAAATCCCCTGTCATTCCCATTGATAATTCATCCATATATACATTTGATATGTTTTCAGATTTTATACTATCCCTTAATTCACGAAGCATTGAAAAATAAGGAGCAACCCTTTCGGGTTCATTATATAATGGAGGAATGGTCATCAGCCCATCAATTCTGAGATTGGTAAAAACGGAGATCTTCTTTACAAGATCCAATGTTTCATCAGAAAGAGTACCGGATTTTGATGACTCCATACCAGTATTTACCTGTATCAGTATATCCTGAACCTTGCCTATTTTCACAGCCTCCCTGTTTATAATTGCCGCAAGTTTTAAAGAATCCACAGTATGGATAACATCAAAATATTTTACCGCATATTTTGCCTTGTTTGACTGCAGATGTCCGATAAAATGCCATGAGACCGGATATGCCGAAAGCTCGGTTATTTTTTCACGTGATTCCTGAATATAATTTTCACCAAAAATAACTGCTCCGGCATTTATGGCTTCCTTAACCTTTTCTATAGGCATAGTCTTGCTCACAGCCACAACTTTTATCTCTTCAGGATTTCGTCCACATGATAAAGCCGCATTAATAATCCGTTTTTTTATATCATTAAGTCTTTCTATCAATTAAATTTCCTTTGAGTTTTACTTATAGTTTTCCGAATCAACATCCTCATTAATATTGATTACTTTTTCCTTAATAAGATGCTCAATGACCTCACATACAGGTAACCCGACTACATTTGTATACGACCCGGTAATATTCTTTACAATAAAAGTACCGAGCCCCTGTATTGCGTAAGCACCTGCTTTGTCAAACGGTTCCCTGGTATGAATATACCATTCTATCTCCTCTTGGGAAAGTTTCTTGAATAAAACATCAGTTTTTACAAATTCTGAATAAAAATGTTTTTTATTCATACAGAAAATCGCAAAACCTGTATATACATGATGAACTTTACCGCTAAGGCTGTTTAACATACTCCTGGCATCATCAACAGAATCAGGTTTCCCCAATATTTCGCCGTTTATCAGCACTATCGTATCCGCACCAATAACCCACTTATCAGGATATTTTCCGGAAATGCCTCTGGCTTTTGCCTCAGCAAGAATTTTTACATAATCACTCGGGATCGTAACAGGTATTAAATCTTCGTCGACATCACTGGGAATAATAGAAAATTTCAGACCTGCCTGCTTTAACAGGTATTCACGTCTTGGTGATTGAGACGCCAGAATTATTATAGGATCTTTATTTGAATTTTGCATGGCGAATCCATATCAAATGGGCTGGGGTTTTACAAGAAACAAGAAAGAAAAAAGCCCAAACGCTTATAAATCATCGTTCATACTATTGACAATTTTTTAAATAAAATGTAGAAAATACTTCTGTAAACGCCTGGGTGGCGGAAATGGTAGACGCAAGGGACTTAAAATCCCTCGGAGATATTCTCCGTGCCGGTTCGATTCCGGCCCTAGGTACCATATGAAATCAAGGGGTTGTGCTTAAAAGCATAACCCCCTTTTTTCATGTATTAAAAAACAATATACTACACAAAATATATAAGTCTTCAGTAAAAAAACGAGTTTGTTTCAATTTATACATCTTGCCACATCACGAAAAAGAGAAATCAACCAGATCCTCAACAGTATACATTTGAAAAGTTTCGTGGTTTAACATTTTCGCAATTTTAGTTTGACAATATGTTATTAATACAATATTAATAAAACTATTCTACCTTTATCTCAGATAAAATAAATCTATTTCTTATGATATTTGATCTTAATTACGATATATAAATTTATAAACGCCATATAATCATACTAAATAAAACCTTTAAACGGCATATAGTCTATTAACGGGGAAATACAGCCATCGCATGGTGAGATATACCAAAAGAAAATTCTCCTGCCTTACAACTTATAATAAAGTCAAGCTATACAATGAGTAAATTGTATTATTCTCCTGGAGATTAAATGAAGAAATACAACTACAAAAATCAGATAAATCCTTTCCATATAAAGGATTACAAATACTACAAGAAACCTAAAAAAATATCAGTCGATGAAAGAGCAGGAAGACATAATTCTGTCCAGAACCGGAGTTCAGCAAAGATTCAAGAGGGGCTTACGCTTTTAATAAAGGAATTCATCACTGAATCTATAGAGAACCAGAAACAGCTGGCTAAAGCTCAAGAACTCAGGGCAAATGCACAAAAACGTATGATTGAGGTAAAAGAAACATTCTTAACATTTATTAATAATTATCTGGAAAACTTCAACGATCCTCAACCAATATCGCTTGCGATAAAAGGAAAAAGAATAGAAAATAAATCAAAATATGAAAAAAATGAAATCGTTTATGAAATTATTGGGGAAATGAGAGAACTGAACATGACATATAAGGAAATTGCTGAATACCTTGAAAAGGAAAAAGTCCCCACCCTTTCAGGTAATGGCAAATGGCACGCACAGTCAATTTGCAGGTTCTACCAGGAGTTTACTTACAAAGATACTTACTAACTCATGATAAAACTGTTAAAATTATTTTTACTATAATCATGTATACTATAAAAGTATTTGCTTTTTTAGTTAATTCTCTAAAATTTCCTGCTCTACGTCATGATCAAAATCAGCCTCATTTGAAGTTAAATCCAGAGAATATAGTTTCTTAAAGTCTTCTTCCATTTTCTCTAATGGAACGTCCTGATACTCTCCACGATGCCTTATATATTCCATATGTTTCTTGCCATCAAGATCAAACGGATGATAAATTGAGTCTCTTAGCCCGTCAAAATCAAGTGTTTTTAATCTAAACTTCTCACAAAGCTCTATGTTGAATGCAGGTGTTGCCTTAACCCAAATCTTATTCAAATATATTGAAGTATACCCGTGCCAATAAAATACATCATCTGTCATTTGTTTTCGCATTCTTTCCGTTGTGAGATGATTACGCACATCGGCAAACCCCAGGCGGGAAGGTATTCCAATTGCTCTGCAGCAACTAGCAAGAAGGATGGCTTTAGATACACACCAGCCATGTCCATCCTGCAATGTAGTACTGGATTTAAGTCCTTCAGCAGATAAATTATATTTATAAGGGTCATAGCGAATACTGTCTCGAACAGCATAATAAAGACTTATTGATTGTTCTATATGGTCGGTTGTCGAACCTGCATTTTCTTGAGCAAATTTCAAAACAATGGAGTTGTCTGAATCTATAATCAATGTTGGTTGTGTATATTGCATCATATCAGAACTCATTATGTTTCCCCTTCCCCCAATTGACCTGAATAATATTTATCGACACTAATATTTCTATTATATTATAGATCTTATCGATTTCACTATTTATTTTTTTAAATGGCAATTTTTAAGATAGAATATACATTTTTTAATAATTCCCACTCAATATAAAAATTATTTTTACATTAACAAAAAATTCAATGATTCAATTATGATAATCTCGTAAAAAATACAACTGATGGCTAAGTATAAATCTTCATATACAAGGCATAGTTATTGATCTGGAGTGAAGGCATACATGTAATATGTCGAATTTCTGATCAATCGCTATAACGCAGTAGATGGAGACTTTTTAAGACGCCATCAATTATGATGGTATATGATACATTTATTACAGAGCTTCTTCCTGATTATAGGATATCAATCTTAAGTTATATAAAGTCAATGCCAATATAGTTTAAATATCTTAGCACGGTCAATATATTTCAATGTCCATAAGGGTTAAATAAAATTTAACTACAAAATCTAATTTCAAATGGACAAGTAATGTTTATACGATATTTAAAAAAACCTATTCATAATAATTTTTTCATTATCAGCTTGATTTTTCCATATAATATGATAAAGGTTTATAAATTAATAAGGACCAGCCGTATTTGGCGGTTCAGTTTCGTTCTGAAGGAAAGATTTATTTGTCAAAGTGACAACCTACAGTTTGGAACTATGAGAATTTTTTTCGAAAAGGAGGATGTCACAATGGCTGACGGAATTGTAAAATGGTTTAATAGTAGTAAAGGTTATGGGTTTATTGAACAAGAAGATGGTCCGGATGTATTCGTTCATCATTCAGGAATCAATGCAAGCGGTTTCAAATCTCTTGAAGAAGGCGACCGTGTAACATTTGACATCGAACAGGGACCAAAAGGTCCGGCTGCAGTTAATGTCACTGTGACTTAGTTTATCATCTGATTTAAAAAAAAGGGCATTCCTTCGAATTTAAAAAAAGAGGAATGCCCTTTTATTTTTTTAAGTGTTTATTGAATTTAAACCTTCATCTTCACCGCTATTTATTTTTCATATAATACACTTCAGACTTCATCCACTTAACTGTATATACCGTTATTTTTTTTGGTCGTAATTTTTAATTAAACAACAAAATTAATATAAGCTTTATCACTTTATGGAGGAGCTCATGCTTCAAAGATACGATATAGTAATAGAAAGAGAAAACAATAGCCTGTCAATTGATGAATTTGCAGCACTTGGTAGAACATCAAGAAAAAACGAAAACACCGATCCTCTTAAAGAAGAATTTGTTTTTATTCAAAAAGTTATCTATGACGGTGATAAAATTCAAGCAGCTATTAATGAAGGAACAGATAGTTTAATTTCGGAACTTAGATCCGACGATTTTTTCCCAATTCGTCCATGCGCGGAACTTATTGCCAAAAAAGTGACCGATTTATTAGGTGACAAATCAGTAAATTCTTCTGAACTCTTTTTTTAAATTTCAACCCTTCCATACTACGGATGATTATTATAACCAATCTCAAATAATTCATCTATAGCCCTATAGTTGTGTTCTCTTCCGTTCCAAAAGGTTCAATGCTAAGAGTATAATACGCTTTGTTATCGTCAGATGCCTTGTCCGCAAATCCAATCTGTATTTTTGAGATAGTTTGTGTAAAATTTTTAAAAATATTGAGACTTTGCCAACTTCAGTTTTTAAATATCTCCCTGCTCTTACAACATATATCCTGATAAACTGATTATGATTATGATACATAATAAAAGGGACTAATGATTCATTTGTTATCTTGACATCCACCCTTTTTTGATTATACATATTTACCAAATAAATTAGTTTTTACTTAAAAACTTCTGTAGCTTCCCTTTTTCTTTTCACTTGCCGTTGATTTTTACGGCATAAGCGGTATTTTTTTTATTCTATTTAAGGAGAATCGCCATGAAACCAGTTAAAGAAAGTGATCAAGACTATAACCTTAATGTTATTCCTGAATTTCCCATTAAAATCCAAGATATAAAAATCGATGGTGAAGCAGGTACCAAAACCGGAACAACATCAAAACCGGGTAATGCGGATTTGTTAAAAACCATGCATATTATCCGCTTTTTTGAGCTGCACCTGTCAGAGGCGATTTTAACAGGCGTTCTTCCTACTTTTGCCATTCATCTTTCAATTGGCCAGGAAGCAGTTGCCACCGGTGTATGTATGAACCTTAGAAACACGGATTATCTCAATACAACTCACAGGGGTCATGGCCATATTATTGCAAAAGGTGCGGATCTGAATAGGATGATGGCAGAAATTTATGGTAGAAAAGATGGCCAATGCATGGGGCGGGGAGGATCAATGCACGTGACTGATGGCAACCGCGGGATTCTGGGTGCCAACGGGATAGTTGGTGCAGGATACCTTCTTGCAATGGGTGCCGGATATACTATTAAAAATAAAGGAAGAGATGATGTTTCGGTTGTTATTGCAGGGGATGGCTCTGTAAACCAGGGCATGTTCCATGAATCAATGAACATGATCTCACTGTTTGATCTGCCTGTTCTTATTGTAGTGGAAAACAATCTTTATGGAGAATTTACTCCTATAGATAAGCATTCTGCAGTAACAGAAATGTACAAACGAGCACAAGCATATGGAATTGAATCATGCAGGCTTAACGGAAATGATGTAAAAGAAGTATTTACCGAAACAGGAAAAATAATTGAAAAAATCCGCACTGACAGCAAACCGCGCTTGGTGGAGCTTATGACCTATCGCTGGCATGGCCATATGGAAGGTGATGGTGAATTATACCGAACGGAAGAAGAAAAGGAAAGATACAAGAAAGAAGATCCGATATTGCGAATTGAAAATCAGATGCTGCAGGACAAAGAGCTAAACCAAGAAGAAATTCAAAAGATAAAATCTGATGCTGAAAAACAGGTAAAAGATGCGATTGCTTTTGCAGAGCAGTCTGAAGAACCAAAACCATCAGAACTCTTATCAAATTCATATTCCCCGGAACAGGAATTTATTTTTCAGGGCGAAATTTCAATACCTGATAAACAAACAAAAGAAATTACCACTTCAGAAGCAATCAGGGAAGCCATTTTAGAGGAAATGGAACGTGATGAGAATGTTTTTTTGTGGGGAGAGGATGTAACTCTCGGAGGGTATTTCAATGTTACTGACGGCCTGGTTGACCAATTCGGTAAAAATCGAATCATTGATACACCGATTAGTGAAAACGCCATTATCGGTGGTGCTGTAGGTGCAGCCATGACAGGGATGCGGCCTGTTGCGGAAATTCTTTTTTCCGATTTTTTAACATGCTGTATGGATCCAATTATGAATCAGGCCGCAAAACTAAGGTACATGACAGGAGGACAGGTTTCTATTCCATTAACAATAAGAACTCCTGCGGGAAGCGCTTTCGGAATGGCTGCCCAGCATTCACAATCAATTGAAAGAATGTTTGCAGGCATACCGGGGCTCATAGTAGCTGCCCCTTCAGATGCTGCCACAGCCAAAGGGTTACTGAAAACTGCCATTCGCTCCAACAACCCTGTTCTCTTTTTTGAACACAAACTTCTTTATTTGGAAACAGCGATGGTTCCTGTTGAAGAGTACACACTTCCTCTGGGGAAAGCCAGAGTGTTAAAAACCGGTAAAGATGTCACAATCGTTACACATCTTTTTGGAGTTGGTGTTGCACGTGAAGTTGCTAACATTCTTGAAGCATCCGGTATCAGTGCCGAAGTAATTGACCTTATCACTCTTTATCCCATGGACACGGAAACAATTCTCAAATCAGTTGCAAAAACAGGCCGCCTTGTCACAATTGAAGAAGGACACGCAACACTGGGTATAGGCTCAGAAGTTATAACACGTATAGTTACTGCCGGGTTTAACCTTCTAAAATCTGCTCCATTACGTATAGCAGCACAGGAATGCCCGATTCCATATGCAAAAGACCTTGAAAACTCAATGATGCCAGGTCCTGAGGAAATTGCTGAAAAAATCAAAAAACTTACTTGAGCCTGTAATGTGAACATTTAGATTTCCACAACATAATTAAAGGGGATTAGAATGAAAATTTTAGCATTTAACGGAAGCCCAAGGGCAAAAGATAGCCATACTGATTACATTCTTCAGCCATTTCTTGAAGGAGCCAGAGAAGCCGGCGCCACTACTGAAACGCTATACCTTAAAGATCATAGAATCAAACCATGCACAGGATGTAACAGCTGCTGGCTGCAGACACCCGGAGTGTGTATAATTAAAGATGACATGGCAGGAATACTTGAAAAAATCCTTGAAGCAAATGCTCTTATCTTTGCCACGCCTCTTTATAATTGTACTATGACAGCGCATATGAAAGCGCTTCTTGAACGAGAACATCCTTTGGCTTGCCCTCAACTTCTAATAAATGAAGACGGTGAAATGGCACACCCCCCCCGCTATCCTGATAAAATGAAAAAAAAATGGATACTTATTTCGAATGCAGGATTACCTGAAGCCAAACATTTTGATCTTCTTTTGGAAAATATCAAGAGGATGACAATTCTTTCGGGTGGTGGTGGTTATGCCACATTGGTTGGTACTATTCTTAAGGGAATGGGAGGCGCTTTTTCCAAAGCCCCCGAAGACCCGGGATCATTAGAATGGTTTTTTGATGCTTGTAGAAAAGCCGGCGCAGAACTTGTAAAAGAAGGAAAAATCACTACGGAAACACAGGAAATACTTGATCGCCCCCTGTTCAACTATACAAATCAGGAGTATGTGGACAAACTTAACATATTTGCTGACAATGTATTGGAAATGTTTGCAGCTGCAAAGAATGACAGCTGACACTTACATAACTTACAGACTTCAAAGCATAGCAATATCTTTGAAAAACGTTTCCAGCCATCTGTCAGAAGGACTGGGAGTAGAAGGTCTGCTATTCAAGTTGTCCGGTTATCAGTTGAACAAGTATAAGTGAAAAGAGACTTAGAACAGCACCTACAACGAACGTAATCCTGTAATCTACCAGCCATAGAAATCCTCCTATGGCTGGTAAAAAAACTGCGGCAATATGATTTATCGTAAATCCCACAGCCATACTTGGTGCAATATCTTTCGGGTCGGCAATTTTTTGAAAAAAGGTTCTTATTGCGATAGCAAAGTTGAAAAAAATATGATCCGCAATATATAAAAATGCCACAATTATTTTTGACTCAACAAAAGCATAGGAAAGAAAAATTATAATCAGGCTGAAATATTCAAGGGACAGAACCTTTCTCTCTCCGAATATGACTATGCATTTTCCTATAAAAGGACTTAGAAAAAAGTTAATAACATTATTTACAATGAAAAGTGCGGCTATTTCCTGAACTGAAAAATGGAATTTCTTAACAAGAAGAAAAACCGCAAAAGCAACAAAAATCTGGCGTCTTGCTCCAGCCATAAAAGTCAGAAAATAAAAGAGCCAGTACCTTTTCTTCAAGATCATTTTTTTGCGCTGAGGGATAAGATTCTTATCACAGGGGTCCTGGGAAAGCGCCCATAAGCTTGCGACAACAATAAGGCCTCCAAATAAAAGATACAACTGCAGGTAGTTCAGTATGGGTGCAAGGACAAAAATAATAATTCCTGCACATATATTGCTGGCAGATGCAAAACTTCTAAGTTTTCCAAAAACAAGAGGTGATGTTTTATTATCAAAATACTGAAGTGTCAGAGACTGATTAGTTGTCTCGAAATAATGAAAACCGAAACTCATAATAAGAGTAGTAACAAGGATACCATAAAAACTCGGTAAAAAACCTGTTGCCGCAACTCCGGCACCAAGTATCAAAACTGATAATGCAGACAAACGGTGTTCTTTTATGATAAGGAGTACATAAACGACAAGCAATGCAAGAAAACCCGGGATTTCACGGACCGATTGTAATATTCCGACATGACTCCCGTTTAAGCCTATTTCATTTACAACAAAATTATCAAAAAGGCTTCGCCATACATATAGCCCTGCTGTTGCGCAAATGGTTAAAACCAGTAAATAACGATACATTTGATTTTTTTTTAATTCAGTCATGATAATTCCGTACTACTTACTTGAATATCTACATAACAATATCATGCCATGTTGGCCTGGATATTATTATTCTTGCATAAAAAAAACAAGGAGTTTGATATGAAAATAAAAGTGTCACCTCTGGTGCATATTGAAATAGTCGTACATGATGCTGAAGAGACTTATCAATTACTTAATCGTGTTTTTGGAGCTGAGAAGGTCGAGGAAGATCTTTCATCATATGCTGAAACCCTATCACCATTTAAAAGGATAATTCATGTCGACCTGGGAGGGACCGTATTACAGCTCATTGAACCGGCAGAATCCGGCACATGGCAAAAGCAGCTGAAAGAAAAAGGACCGGGTGTACATAATATTACTTTTAAAGTTGATAATATTCAGGATGCGATAAAAGCTCTTCAAAAAGAAGGATGTGAACCCCTTTGGCAAACATCTTTGGATGCTATTCTTGGCTCTGACCCTTCAAAGCCTGCTGAGCCAAACACCTGTATGATAGATACTATGGAAAAAGTCGGGTTCAGGCTGGAACTGTTTCAAAAACCGGAAGGCAATACATAAATCAACCCTTCCTCACCTTAATAAAGGTACTGATATCTTCATTTTCGATGGAATAAAGTGCATCAAGAAAAGCAACCGAAAAGCTTCCGGGATTGTCACTTGTTATTACCGCTTTTTCAGCACAGAGACCGTAAAAAGCAAAGGCCGATGTGGTGGCCTCGAGAAGTTTCTCTCCTGCAACAGCGCAGAATGCAGCAGTAACGGCTGTAAGACCGCACCCTGTACCGGTAACCCTTGTCATTAATGGATGACCGTTAGCCACACGTAAAACCTGGTTACCATCAGTTATAAGATCTTCTTCACCGGAAATTGCAATAATACATTTAAAATCATTTGCGATTTCCTTTGCTATGTCAATATGATCAGATGTTATTAAAAGTGAAGAGTCAACTCCCCTGGTTTTTACTTCTGAAGAGGCTAATGAAAAAATTTCTGAAGCATTACCACGAAGAACAGAGATTTTGGTTTCTTTCAAAATTCGCTCTACAGTTTCTGACCTGAGCTTTGTTGCCCCTGCTCCTACAGGATCCAGTATTACAGGAATTCCTTTAGAATTAGCCGTTTTTGCTGCACATATCATCGATTCAGTCCAGTCTTCCTGAACCGTTCCTATATTAAGCACCAGAGCGCCTGCAATTGAAGTCATTTCTTCAACTTCACTCCGGCAATGCGCCATAACCGGTGAGGCTCCGATAGCCAAAAGTATATTGGCAGAAGAATTCATTACAACAAAATTTGTTATATTATGAATTAAGGGGGATTTTTCCCTGATCATATTGATGAGCTCAATCGTGTATGATTTTATCTCCATTATTTCATAATCCTTTTATATGTCCAGCAGCCTGCTCCCATAATGACTATGCGCCCGCACAGGAACACGAGTGCTTTGCCGGTATGAATTCAACTATTCAAATTTATAGTATAAATTTTTAATATTTGACCAGATTTATGCAAAAGGATTATTCTTCCATCCTCTCTAACTTGAATATGACAGGCCTGAAATAATCGGTGCAGCCGGTAATCATTGTCCCCTTGCTCTTCATCCATGGCAGGGAACTTCCCGTAGCAATAGACATTACATCTCCCCGAATATCACCCCAGGCCCAGCTACAGAAACCTTCAGGCATACTGAAGGGATCTTCAACAATAATTTCCTGACCATCGCTTAGCACCTCACATTCACAAAGATCTCCACCACCTTTAAGATACTCCTCTGCTAAATCACGATTGATCGTTCTCTTTAATACAGTTATTTTGCATTTCGAGATATTATTCGACATATTGATACCTCCTTAAATTTTTCTCATTACTGCTAAACGCGTAAAAAGTTATATGACCGTACACTTTAATTTTATTAATGGCTGACAAATACTTTTCGTTTTGGATAGCCATTTATTATTCTAATATTTCCACAGCTACTTTCAAGCACAGCAATTTAAAAGCTTCTATTTGCATAATTTTTTAACTCAGTATAATTCTGAACTAAATATCATAATGTAAGATTAAGCACCAGAGATAATCGGATGGCTGTAACCATTGATATTGACATGCACATAAGTTCACTTTTCAGGAAGATAAAAAACTGTAGATGCACCTCCCCCCAATAGACGAATATATAAAACTTCAAACTAAAGATTATTTTACTTCAAGTCTAATATTAATAATATTGAAACTATACAAAAATGATGGGGTTCCTGACAAGGTACAAAGGGGCTAAAAAGCAGAACATGCAAGTAGAATGTGAGCCTTTTGAGCCTCTTTGTATTACCAATGAGGGGCGCTTAAATTTTATTTAGGGAAAGATTTTATAGTGTTCTAATCAATTTATCTATTTTTTTTAAAAGCAATTCCTTATCAACAGGTTTTTCCAGAAAATCATCCGGGCTGAAATATTCTGCATCCCTTGCAGGATCGAATTTAACATCGATCTCATCACTCATACCGGAAATTCCTATAATTGGAATTGTATTTAGTTCAGAATCTAATTTAACCTGCCTATATACTTCAAAACCGGAATACAAAGTTTCCATCATGACATCAAGTAAAATAAGATCGGGTTTGTCTTTTTTAATCATATCCATTCCCAGTTTACCGTCAATAGCATTAGTTGTGGTATATCCATTATTTTCTAAAAATTTTTTTAGATATTTTGCAATAACTTCATCATCATCTATAATTAAAATTTTTTTTCCCATAACAATCTCCTTTTATTATTCAATCTATTAAATTAATGGCCCGGTTTTCGCGTTCAGTTTTAAAAAAACAAATAAATTTTTAATATTGCA
>JABHLN010000023.1 GCA_018693105.1 Desulfobacterales bacterium
ACATCCTCCTAAAACCATGAGGGAACTTGTTAAACTGAATGTCATGGCTGTGCTTACCGCTAAAGAAAAACAAGCATAGAAAACTGATCCAGATATTGAGATAGAAATTTTAAACATAGGTCTGGTCAAAGGGAAGAGAAAACTACAGATATCTTGCATAATAAGCAACATATCAACCACATCAAAACATTGTGATATATTCAATTTCTGGCAGAATAGCAGACTTGTGATAACTCAATAATATCACCATTTTTATGTCGTACAGCTGCATGATATATTTTGATCCAAAAACCTTGTGATATAGTCAAGGATCCACTCCGCTATAATTAAAAATATACCATGATACCTCACCAACCTGTGATTTCTTTAATAATCTGGTGATCTATTCATAAATTAAACAAATAAAAATATTTTTGACCTCATCAACGACATGTGAAAACTGATTTTAGGGTAGTTAACTTTCTGAAATAATAAAAATAGGAGGTCAAATGAACACTTCAAATGCAGTGAAATATTTTCTTGAGTATCATGAAAATAACTCAAAAAGGAATACCATCAAATATTATAAATATATTGCCAACCAATTTGAAAAGTCATTTGGCGAAAAAGAACTGAGTTCAATAACCTCGGAAGATTTACTATTTTTTTTAACAAATCTAACGGTTGGTGCCAAACAAAGCACCAAAAATGGACGTTATACAGTAATGAAAGCATTTTTTAATTTCTTTAGAGATACAATGGACATCAATATGCCCAATCCATGCAATTCTCTGTTACTAAGAAAAACTTTCAAGCCGGCTAAAAAAGTATCCTGGCATATATTGGATAAAGATGTTGTTGATGAAGCAATATTTCGAACATCAAAAACGAAAAATCGCTTATTGATTGAATTGATGGCACGTGCTGGAATGCGAATAAGTGAAGTTCTTAAAATAAGGCCGATGGACATTGATGGAAGGAAGATAACTTTAGAAGCACCGAAAAGCGGTAAACAGCATGAAATTGTATATATATCTCAAAAATTAGTCGATAAAATCCAGAATTATATAAGATCCAATAATATTAAAGAAAATGAAAGAATATTTCCGTTATCTTATAGTGGAGGCAGAAAAATTGTTGGTAAAGCCGGAGAAATGGTTGGGGTTAAAATAAGACCTCATGATTTGAGGCGTTTTGCAGCAACTTATGCCTCAAGGTCAGGTGTACCCATAGAAATTATCTCAAAAGTAATTCTGCGTCATTCGAATCTTGCCACAACAGAACTGTATTTGGGGAAAGTGACTGACAACGAGGCATTAAAATGGATTGAAACTCTCTATGGATACTGAAGGCCAATCTGCGTTATTTGCAGAAACACCAATACACAATATATGGAAGATTGCCTTTCAAGTGACTTGATCATAAAAGTGCGGATTAGACCATATAATCTTTTACAGATACTTTGTCTTTATTGATGATGCTATAAAAATACTAAATTACTGATATAATGCCCGGTGGGTGTTTTTATGATTTTATAAGGGTTCGCGCTGAAAGAGAATTTGCTTTTGCGCGAACCCTTATTTGATTACTTCGTATTTATTCAGGGTCTTTAAATTTGGGCGGGCGTTTTTCAAAGTTTGCCATTATTGCTTCTGTCTGGTTTGGTGAACCCACGAGTTTAATCTGAAGATCTTCTTCCATTTTCAAACCGATATTTTCATCACCATGCCAGGTTTCCTCATATAGTTTTTTTGCATATTGAATTGCTTCAGGGTTTTTACCTGCAATCTCTTCGGCCATTTTGAGGGCCTCTTCAAGAGGATTGTCGGCAATGCGGGTGACAAGACCAATACGCTCAGCCTCTTCGGCTTTGATAATTCTGCCTGAAAATGTGATCTCTTTTGCTATATCAAGACGTACCAGATCACGAAGTGTTTGAGTGGCTCCCATATCAGGAATCAGCCCCCACTTTATTTCCATGACAGACATTTTAAGATCCGGGGCCGCAATGCGTATATCAGCTCCGAGAGCAATCTGACATCCTCCACCGTAAGCAACACCATGTAGTGCTGCAATTACAGGTACCGGAATTTGTTTCCATATATAAGGCGCCAGTTGGAAAATATTGGGGGTTTCAGTTATAGAATTTTTAAAATCGTCCGCCCCTGTTGAGTCCATTGTTGAAATAGTTCCAAAATCAAGGCCTGCACAAAAACCTTTTCCTTCTCCGGAAAGTACAACCGCACGTACAGAACGGTTTGAGGCTAATGATTTTCCTGTCTCTACCAGGGCGGGAAACATTTCAGGTATAAGTGAATTATAATTTTCAGGTCTGTTCAGCCTGACATCTGCTACCCCGTTGGAAATTGAAACTTTTATAATATCGGACATTGCTCCCCCTTATATTAAAAGGCTGTTACCATCCAAGTGTAAGGTAATCGTGAATGGAATCGGCAGCGAGCCTGCCTGCTCCCATGGCAAGGATAACTGTTGCAGAACCGGTTACAATATCACCTCCTGCCCAAACACCTTTTTTGGAGGTTTTTCCTGTATTTTCATCGGCAACAATATAGCCCCATTTGTTCAGTTCGAGTTCTTTGGTTGATTGTGTAAGAAGCGGATTTGCCCCTGCACCAACAGAAATAATTGCAAGATCGCAATCCAGTTCAAATTCCGAACCTTCAACCGCAAGCGGGCGGCGTCTACCTGATGCATCAGGCTCGCCAAGTTCCATCTTAAGACCGACCATACCTGTGAGACGTCCTTTTTCATTGCCAAGAAATTCAACAGGACTGGTCAGAAAGAAAAATTCAACGCCTTCCTCTTCAGCATGATGAACCTCAGCCTGTCTTGCGGGAACCTCTTCTCTTGACCTGCGATATACTATACGTGAAGTTTCTGCTCCAAGACGTAATGCGGTTCTTGCCGAATCCATTGCAACGTTCCCGGCTCCGAGTGTAATTACATTTTTCCCCTTGATTATCGGGGTGTCGTATTCCGAGCGGTAAGCCTTCATAAGGTTTGAGCGGGTTAGATACTCATTTGCTGAAAGGATTCCTATAAGGTTTTCACCCGGTATATTAAGGAAGGTTGGAAGCCCTGCTCCAACGCCAAGATATATTGCATCATATCCTTCTTCAAAAAGTTCATCCAGGCTTACGGTTCTTCCAACAACATTATTGCAATCAAGCTTTACACCCATTTCTTCAAGGCCTTCAACTTCAGAAAAAACGATCTCTTTGGGAAGTCTGAACTCAGGGATTCCGTAAACAAGAACACCTCCCGGTTTATGAAAAGCCTCATAAATTGTTACTTCATGCCCCTTTTGGATAAGATCACCCGCAACAGTTAATCCTGAAGGGCCTGAACCGATGACGGCAACCTTTTTTCCTGTTGATTCAGCTATTGCCGGTAGTGCAGCTTTTTTATTTTTTCTTTCATAGTCAGCAACAAATCTTTCAAGGTTTCCTATTGCCACCGGCTCGCCTTTTTTACCTACTATACATAAGCCTTCACATTGAGACTCCTGGGGGCATACTCTTCCACATACTGCAGGAAGACTGTTTTTCTCCCACACCCTGCTGATAGCAGCAGTAAAATCACCAGCTTTTACAAAATCTATAAAACCAGGTATATCGACTTCCACCGGGCAGCCTTTAACACAAGCAGGTTTTTTGCATTGCAGGCATCTTGCAGCCTCGAGCATTGCAGCTTCAGCGCTTTGCCCCAATGGAACCTCATCAAAATTTTTGGCTCTTACTGCCGGTTCCTGTTCCGGCATGGGTTGTCTAAGTATTTTTTCTTTTTTCCCCTTTTTATCCGCTCCAGCCATAAAATCCTCCAAAACTTTTCACTCCAAATATATAAATTAAATTCAATTATTTTTTAAGATCGCAATGTTCTTCATGGGCTTTCTTTTCATCTTCGGTATATGCCTGAAGTCTCAGCATTAACTCATCGAAGTCAACCTTATGGCCGTCAAATTCGGGACCGTCTACGCAGGCAAATTTAGTTTTCCCCCCAACAGTTACACGGCATCCGCCGCACATTCCGGTGCCGTCTATCATTATAGGATTGAGGCTGACAAGTGTTTTCACATTGTATTCTTTTGTGATATTAGAGACTGCTTTCATCATGGGAACCGGCCCGATACCGACTACAAGCTTGACATCACCTTCATCAAGCAATTTCTTCATAACATCAGTTACAAAACCATGATGGCCATAGGTGCCGTCATCAGTGCATACTTTCAAATCATGGGAGGCTGCCTTCATTTCTTTCTCCAGTATAAGTAGGTCTTTTGTTCTGGCCCCTATTATACAGGTAACATCGTTTCCGGCCTCCTTTAGCCCCCTTGTAATCGGGTGAAGTACTGCAACGCCAGTACCGCCGCCAACGCAAACAACTTTACCAACCTTTTCAAGATGAGTAGGTTCTCCAAGAGGCCCTATAACATCCTGATAAATATCGCCTACTTTTAAATCTTTGAATAAAGCTGTCGATTTGCCTACAACCATGTAAATGACAGTTATTGTGCCTTTCTCAGGGTCAGTGTTCGCCATGGTTAAAGGAATTCGCTCACCGGTTTCATTCGCTTTTAATATTACAAATTGTCCGGGTTTAGCCTTTTTTGCAATTAACGGCGCACTGATTTCATTTAAAATAACTGTACCACCAGACATTTCTTCTCGTTTAACAATTTCAAACATAATATACCTCCAGGACCAAAACTATTGGTCTATATAAATAATGATGGCGGGATTAATTAGCCATCGGTTTTACTTTTTAAAAGTTCAATTAAAATTATATTATTACTCTAACATCCTAAAAGAGAAAATGTTAATGTAATAATATTATTAAGTCAATTGTTTTAAGTTGTACTTTCATCATTATATATATTTAGGAGAATGACGACAGAAAAATATCGATACTCTGTGGTAGATAATTCAATTGTCTTGATTTATTATTATGGTAAGAAATTTAAGATTCTAATTCAAAAATCTTGTTTAAACATTAAGGTTTTATGGGCGGGAGTTTTTTCCAAAACCTGAAGCAGGATCGGAATGATTACATGGAGCGGGGATAAAGAATCCCCGCTCCATGATCTATATGGATCTTTTTGGATGGTTACAGGTTAAGTCTTTAAAAATGTTTTTACTAACTTTTCCCAGTCTTTTCCTTCAATCTCCTCAAATATATTTTCAACCGATGTTCCACCATCAGCCGCAAGATTTAAGTCTTCATTAGCCATCGCAAAAAGTTTTTCTCTTTCTTCATTGACAAAGGCAAGAGCTTCTTCGCCATAATATAGCGACTTAAGATTCTTTTTCATCTTTGTCGGCTCTACAATAAACAGCCAGCCTTTTTCATAAGGAGATTCGCTAACAAGCTCAGGATTGTCTATCAGCATGTGGTTCACATGAGCAATAACACCGTCAACCGGTGCAAGAACTTCAACTTCCTGCCCGTTTCTTTTTATGAAAAAGCCCTTGTTTCCCTGGTTTACCGTCTTTCCTACTTCGGGAAGTTCAATCCGGGTATTTTTTCCAATAAGTTTTTGGGCAAAATCATCAAGACCAACCCTTATCCGACCGCCATATTCGGGGCGTGCCCATGTATGACCTTCATGGTAATAAAAACCTTCTGCAAGATCAAAACCGGAAACCTTGGCTGGGGCCTGTATCGGAAGTACTTCTGCCTGAAGTCTCTGCTGCATCATTTGATCAAATGAACAGTTTCCGCAAGCATAGGCGTTTGGACATAGTTTCCTGTCAATTTCCCCTGTGGTCATATAACGGCATTTACGCTGGGATGCAGGGAGCATCATCATCTTTTCAACCCATGTTGCATCTGTTTTAACAGATTGAGCTCCGTCCGCCTGCAAGAGATTGGCTTCTTTCTGCCTTGCAACTTTGGCATCCATTCCATGATCATAACTGCAGGTTGTACAGTCAAAATTATTGTCACACAATTTATAAGAAACAACTCCAGCTTCCATCCATACACATTTCTTTTTTCCAGGTGGTACAATTTTCATTGATTCTCTTATTGCTCTTGCCATCCAAATGCCCCCTTTTTAATTTTACTTAGTAATCGGTTATGCCTATCAAGAGTTAATTGTCTTTTTCGTAATTTATACTTGAGTATAAAGCAGGGATTGTGCCAAAAAGAATATTATCTGTGAGATGTTCAAGTAACATGCTTAATTAATAAGAAAAAATAAGTGCAGGTAGCTTGAAGAATTAGGTTGAATATAAATAATAAGATTGTAAAGAAAATAGACAATTCTGATAATAAGGTCTGGTCCTTGGGGTATAACAGGCTGTTATATAAGTATTATGCTTATATGTGCCGAAAAATACGACGGGCGTCTAAAAATTAGGCATTTTATTTGAAGGGAAATTATTATCAATTAATTTGGCCGGCCTGTTTATATTTTTCATGGGAATACCATTTGAAAAGATCAGAACATGTCGGGCAAAAAAAGGAACTTTTTATATCGGTATCTTTGATTCTTGCTGATGAGTGCATTACACATTCGAGGTCCCTGCAGTGAGTTAATCCGAAAGTGTGACCGATTTCATGAAGGGCTGTTTTCTTTGTTCGTTCGATAAAAAGGCCGGGATTTGAAGGTTTGTCGTAAAACTCAGGATATAATCTGTGTGTTGAGATAATCGAATAATTGCCTTCAATTTGTGCTATTCCGAAAACGTATTTAAGGATAGGAATAAAAAGGTCAATATTTGTAACACCAATAAATTTATTCGTGTCAACCGGATGATTTTCAATCAGGTGCTTTATTATCAGTTTTGAATTATACTGGTCTCTTGTTTTGTTGTATACAAATTCGGGTATTTCGATCTCACTGTCGATAAGGCATTTAATATTACACCTTTCAGCAATAAATTCCGACAGATATTCAAGAATATATTCTTCAACAGGACCGATCGGGCGGATAGTAACACAATTCGGAGCTTCTTTTAAGCCGTTAAGCATAAAAACCTCATGACCATCATTTAGAAGCACCTTCTTTATTTATCCCGTATTTTTCGATCTTGTTATAAAGGGTTTGCCTGTCGATTGACAGGTCGCGAGCTGTTCGGCTTATATTCCAGTTATTTTCCTTAAGAATATTTTCAATATGTACTTTTTCCATTTGTTTTAATGCTTTGGGGAGAGCAGCAGCAGGAGCATTTTGTGAGAAAGGAAGATCGTCTATTGTAATTTCATTGCTTCTGCCTATAACAAGAGCTCTTTCAATAACATTCTCAAGTTCCCTAACATTTCCGGGCCAGTCGTAGGTTTCCAGTAATTTGATTGCAGAGGGCGCAATCTTTTTTCTTTCAATATTAATTTCAATACAGAATTTTTTAACAAATGCTTTAGCAAGGAGTTGAATGTCTTCTTTCCGGTCTCTTAAAGGAGGCAGGTGAATGGAAATAACATTCAAGCGGTAATACAGATCTTCCCTGAACCTTTTATCTTTGATTGCTTTCTGAAGATCTCTATTTGTTGCGGTTATGATACGTGCATCCATATCTATTAAGTCATGTCCGCCTACACGCCTGAATTCTTTATTTTGAAGAACCCTCAACAGGTCTACCTGGGTTTTTAAGCTGATATCACCGATTTCATCAAGAAAAAGTGTTCCGTTATCAGCCATTTCAAAACGGCCTTTTTTTGTATGTTCAGCACCCGTGAATGCTCCTTTTTCATATCCGAAAAGTTCACTTTCAAGCAGGGTTTCCGGAAGAGCTCCACAATTGACAGCAATAAAAGGTAAATAACAGCGCTTGCTGTTTCCGTGAATAGCCTGGGCAACCAGCTCCTTCCCGGTTCCGCTTTCACCTGAAACAAGAATAGTTGAATCTGTTGGCGCTACTCTTGAAATAAGGTCAAACACTTCCTGCATTGCATCACTTTTACCGATTATTTCGTCATACTGACTTTTTTCCTCCAATTGTTGACGGAGCAGAATGTTTTCCATTATCAGTTCATTATGAGAAACAATCTTTTTAATCTGTAATTCAATCTCATCAGGATCAAAAGGTTTGACCAGGTAATCAAAAGCACCCATCTTGATTGCCTTTACCGCTGTATCGATAGTTGCAAATGCGGTCATCATTATTATTTCAGAATCAGGACTTACCGCCTTTATTTTTTCCATTGCCTCGATGCCATCCATTTCAGGCATTTTCAGATCAAGGAGAATAATATCCCAGTTTTGTTCTTCTACAATGGAGACAGCTTCCAGGCCGTTAACTGCAAGGCCGACTTCATATCCATCCTCCATGAGCCAGTCCTTTAAGCTTTCACGAATGGCAGCCTCATCATCGACAACAAGAATTCTGGTTTTACCTGTCATTATCAGGTTCCTCCGATATTTTGATTTTTATATACGGTACTTATTTTATTTACGATTCAGATCAGGCAACCGGAAGGCGGACGTAAAATGAGCTGCCTTTTCCTATCTCTGTTTCGAGTTCAATTGAACCGTTATGTTTTGTAATTATCCCATATACAACCGAAAGACCAAGGCCGACGCCTTTACCTTCCTCTTTAGTTGTAAAAAAAGGCTCGAATATATTTTTTTTGTCTTTTTCGGCAATTCCGGACCCTGTATCTGAAATAACAACTTCCAGAAGATTTTCATTCTTAAGGTGCCTTGAGGAAATGGTCATTACTCCCCCTGCATTCATGGATTCGGAAGCGTTACTTAAAAGATTCAGTAATGCTTGTTGAATCTGCCTGAAATCGCAGCTGACCATTGGAAGATCAGGTTGAATATTTTGTTCCAGCCTGATCCCTCTAATCTCAAGATCATGATAAATAAGTGTAAGTGACTTATTAATAATATCCATTATATCATGTATGCCGATAGAAATTTTTGACTGTCTTGAAAAGGCAAGAAGGTTCTTTACTATTTCGCCGCATCTTGCCGTTTCCGACTCCATTGTGTCCAGGTAACGTGAAATGTCTTCGATTCTGTCTTCTGAAAAGCGCTTCTTTTTGATTAGTTTTATCATCAACCTTATATATGTGAGAACAGCAGCAAGAGGATTATTTATTTCATGGGCAATTGTTGCGGCAAGTTTTCCAAGAGATGATAGTTTCTCAACTCTGATAATCTGTTCCTGGGCGTTTTTTAATTTTTCATAGGCACTTTTCACATTTTCATAAAGATTTGCATTATCAACCGCCATTCCTATCTGGTTACCTATGGCAGATAGAAAATCCACATAGTCTTTTGAAAAAACAAATTCAGAATGACTTGATACGCACATTACTCCCAGATTGTTTTCCTTTGAAATAAGAGGGATATAAACAGTTGACTGGAGACCTTCTTCAATAAATGCATCAACATAAGGGTCTTCTGACTGCAGAATATTATCTACAACCATTGTTTCTCCTGTAAATACTGTCTGACCAAGAAGGCCGTCTTCAACCTTGCGGTGTTTCATGTATGTCTTATTTGTGAATTTTTTTGACAGCCCTTTTTGTGCTGTAAGGTTCAGGAATTCTTTTTTTTCATCAAGCAGATATATCCGGACACTGTCGGAACCGAGGATTTCAATTATTTTGTCTATTGTGCTGTTTAAAACTTCATCAAGGTCCAGGCTGCTGCTGACTTTTGTAGATACAGCATTTAAGGTTTGAAGCCTGATATTTTGTTTTTCAATCTGTATTTGTGAGTGTTTACTTTTTGTTATATCCCTTATTATAAAAACTAATCCACTATTATGGCCGTTCGAGTCCGGGATTACGCTGGAGGTAACAAGGACATCAATAGAGCTGACATCATCTATAATGACCCTCATTTCGAAATCTGTCACAAAACCGTTTTGTGATATTTTCTCATTGAACCTGACCAGGTCTTCATCGTTCTCAAAAAGAGAAGTTGCAGACTCAAGATATAGCAGATCTTCTTTAGATTTTTTTAGTAATTTAATGCCGGCCTGATTTATTTCAACAATTTTACCTTTTGGATCAGTGAGCATAATTGCGTCAAGTGAACGTTCAAATATGGTCCTGTATTTTTCTTCGGATTTTTGTATTTCATCAAGCCTGTCAACAAGTGAATTATGGAGTACTGTTTTATTATTAAATTTCTCTTCAAGATATTTTTTTTCAGTTATATCTGTTGCTGTTTCCAAAACATAAGATATGTTGCCGTCATCACTTATTACCGGTGTGGACCTGACCTGCATTAACGCTTCTTTACCATTTTTCATTAAGACGGTTTCTTCACTCTGGTGAACTTTCCCGTCTGCAAATGATTTTTCAACAGGGCAATTTTCGCATTTTTCGTCCCTTTTCTTCCAGATTTTATAACATTTGTCACCAGGGGATATGTCAAACTCCTTTTTGAAAAGATTGTTTGCCATTATAACCTGAAAATCCTTGTTTATGGCTATTACATAATCTGTAACACTTTGGACAAGGGCATCAAAATCTTTTGATTTCTGGAAATTGTTTTTGCTCATAGTTTAAACTCAACAACTCAATAAAAGACTGAATAACAAAAATGTTATATTAAAATAGAACTAATAATATATATCTCAACCGCTTGGCAATAGAGAAAAGAAATATCCATATTTGAATATGGATACCCTGCATCACCATGAAAAATTTCTTGACATAAAAAGGCTGTTCTAATACCCTATCAAATTGCATTTATTTCCCGATTTTTTATTATATTGGAAATTCGGTTTTTTTTATGAGGAGCAAATAATGGAAGTTAAGAAGGATAAAAATATTCAGGGAGCCGTTATGGTTGTTGGTAGCGGTATTGCCGGCATGCAGTCGGCCCTTGATTTAGCGGACTCAGGGTTTTACGTTCATCTTGTGGAAAAGTCTCCGGCAATTGGGGGTATAATGGCCCAGCTGGATAAAACTTTTCCGACCAATGATTGTGCTATGTGAGTTATCTCACCTAAACTGGTCGAGGTCGGCCGGCACATTAATATTGAACTTCATACCTGTTCGGATATTGAAAACATAGATGGAGAACAGGGGAATTTTCAGGTAAAGCTTAATAAAAACCCTCGTTATATAGATCCTGATAAATGTACCGCATGCGGCGACTGTGCCGATGTCTGTCCCGTAGAAAGACCAAGCGAGTACGACATGGAACTGATCAACAGGAAAGCGGTATTCAAACCTTACGCACAGGCAATTCCCAGCAGTTTTGCGATAGAAAAACTCGATACGGCTCCATGTAGAAAGGCATGTCCAGCAAACCTGAACGTCCAGGGTTATGTGGCCATGGTCAAAAAAGGTAAATACAGGGAAGCTGTTGAAATAATAATGGAAGACTTGCCGTTTCCCGGTATTTTAGGCAGAGTTTGTCCACACAAGTGTGAACAAAGCTGTCGACGCATTGAAACCGATAGTGCCATTTCAATTAGAGAGCTTAAAAGGGTTGCTGCAGATAATGTAAACCTGAGTGACATTCCGGTACCTGAAATAAAACCAAAAGATAAAAAAATTGCAATAATCGGTTCGGGACCTGCCGGACTTACCGCTGCATATTTCCTTGCCATGGAAGGCTATAAGGTAAGTGTATATGAATCAATGCCCGAAACCGGCGGTATGATGAGGTATGGAATACCTGAGCATCGACTGCCGAGAAAGGTGCTTGATAACGAGATTGAAAATTTAAAACGCTTTGGCGTTGAAATTCATACGAATACATCTATTGGAAAAGATCTGTCTTTACAGGATCTTCGCGATCACGGTGCAGATGCTGTTTTTCTTGCGGTGGGAGCATGGAAGAGTCTTAAGCTCAGAATTCCGGGAGAAGAATCTGAAGGTGTATCTGATGTTACATCCTTTTTGAAAGAGGTTCATCTTGGAAATCTCAAAAAGGTCACAGGCAAGGTCGTAGTTATAGGTGGCGGCCATTCAGCCCTTGACGGAGCTCGTGTTGCTCTTAGACTTGGAGCTGATGAGGCACATATTATCTACCGTCGTTCACGTGCGGAAATGCTTGCCGAGCCGGAAGAGGTTGAAGAGGCTGAAAAGGAAGGGGTAAAGATTCATATACTTACCGCTCCTGTTTCGATTTCTGATAATAACGGAAAAGTTTCCGGAATTGAATGTATTAAAACCGAACTCACAGAACCTGATTCCAGTGGAAGGCGCAAACCTGTACCGGTTGAAGGATCAAATTATATAATAGATGCCGACCATATTATTCCTGCCATCGGCCAGGAACCGGAGATTGACTTTATCTCTGATACCGGTATCGAGGTAAATAAATGGAATCTTCTGAAAGTTAATGAAGAAACCCTCCAGACAAATGAGTCCTGGGTATTTGCAGGTGGTGATGCAATAACCGGCCCTGCGACTGTTATTGAAGCTGTTGAAGCCGGGAAAAGAGCTGCCGGCTATATATCAAAATATATTGAAGGTGAAGAACTGCCAAAAGAATGGCAGGAAGAGCCTCCCATGGGAACGGACTGGGCTGATATCCGGGAAAATGAGCCTGTGAAAAAGCGAATGCAGGTTCCAACTCTTGATATTGAAAAAAGACTTTCAAGTTTTGACGAAGTTGCTCTTTGTGTTGATGGCGAGACAGCAACATCTGAAGCAGAAAGATGTCTTGACTGTGGCGGATGTTGTGAATGTTATCAATGTGTTCCATCCTGTAAAGCTGAAGCCATTACAGCAGAAACCCATGGTCAGCAGAACGAAACGGTTACCATTAATGTCGGGTCGGTTGTTCTGACACCGGGGCTTGAACCTTTTGATCCATCAGGTAGTGACACATATAAGCTTGATGAATTCCCCAATGTTGTAACCAGTCTTGAATTTGAGAGAATGCTCTCTGCCAGCGGCCCTACCGCAGGGCATGTAACCCGGCCATCTGACCACAAGGAGCCTGAAAAAATAGCCTGGCTTCAGTGTGTCGGCTCAAGGGATCTGAACAGATGTGATAATGAATACTGTTCTGCAGTATGCTGTATGTATGCTGTTAAAGAAGCGGTAATTGCCAAGGAACATATTGGGGAAAAATTTGAACCGTCGATCTTTTATATGGATATGCGTACTCATGGAAAAGATTTTGAGAAGTATTATGAACGTGCAAAATCTGACGGTGTAAGATTTGTAAGATCACGAGTTCATACTATCGACCAGGTAGATGATTCAGGAACTCTTAGTCTCAGGTACGCTACTGAAGCCGGTGATATAGAATATGAAGAGTTCGATATGGTGGTTCTTTCTGTAGGTATGGAGCCAACTGTATCGGCAACAGATCTTGCCGAAAAAATGGGTATTGAGTTGAATAACTTTAATTTTGCAAAAACCGATGCGCTTGCTCCGGTTTCAACTTCAAAACCCGGCGTATTTGTGGCCGGTGTTATTCAGGGCTGCAAGGATATTCCTCAGTCAGTTATGGAAGCAAGCGCTGCTGCCTGTTCAGCAGGTATCAGCATGGCATCTGCTCGTGGAACCCAGGTAAAAGAGAAAACGTTTCCGATTGAAAGTGAATTAAACGACGATGAACCCCGTATCGGAGTTTTTGTATGTAACTGCGGTGTGAATATTGGCGGTGTTGCCGATGTTCCTGCAATTGTTGAATATGCAAAGGATTTAGATGGGGTTGTTTACGTTGAAGAAAATCTTTTCTCCTGCAGTCAGGACACACAGGAAAAAATGATTGAAGTAATAAAGGAGCAGAAGCTTAATCGCCTGGTTGTTGCCGCATGTACTCCAAGAACTCATGAGCCTCTTTTCCAGGAAACAATCCGTAATGCCGGCATGAATCCTTATCTGTTTGAAATGGCTAATATAAGGAACCAGTGTACCTGGGTTCATTCAGATGATAAGCAAATTGCTACCGAAAAATCCAGCGATCTTGTAAGAATGGCGGTTTCAAGAGCATCTCTGCTTGAGGCTATTCCGAAACTTTCAGTTGATGTTAATTCATCAGTTCTTGTTGTAGGAGGAGGCGTTGCCGGAATGACTTCGGCATTAAGTCTTGCAGATCAGGGATTTTCAACGACAATAATTGAAAAATCATCCGAGCTTGGCGGTTCGGCAAAAGATGTAATGAAGACATGGAGCGGCAGAGAGGTGCAGCCTTTCCTTTCCGATCTTGTCAGTAAAGTTGAAAAACATTCCAATATTGATTTACTTCTCAGTGCTGAAGTAAAAAGTGCCTCAGGTTTTGTTGGAAACTTTGAAACTATTGTTACATCAAACGGCACAGAAAAAACCGTACAACATGGTGTTGGTGTAATTGCCACAGGTGCTAAGGCAACTGAAACCGATGAATATCTCTACGGTAAAAATCCGAATGTGACACGCTGGCATGACCTTGAAAACAATCCTGAAAAACTTAAAAATGCCGATACTGTTGCATTTATTCAATGTGTTGGATCGCGTGAAGAAAGCAGGCCCTATTGCTCAAGAATATGCTGTACGGCCTCAGTCCAGCAGGCAATTTCAATAAAAGATGAGAAGCCGGATACGAATGTTTTTATTCTATACAGAGACATCAGAACATTCGGAGAACGGGAACTGTTATACAGGGAAGCAAGAGAAAAAGGCGTTGTTTTCATAAGATATTCTGTTGAAAACAAACCTGTTGTTACAGAAGCCGGTGATGGTCTTGAAATTGAGGTGTTTGACCCTGTTCTTCAGCAGAATGTAACGATACAGACAGATATACTGAATCTTGCTACCGCAATTGAGCCGGTAGATACCGAGGATATCGCATCTATTTATAAGCTGCCTGTAAATGAAGAAAAATTCTTTATGGAAGCGCATGCAAAGCTTAGACCTGTGGATTTTGCAACTGAAGGGTTGTATGTCTGCGGTCTGGCTCATTATCCGAAATCTATTGATGAGAGTATCGCACAGGCAATGGCTGCAGCAGGTAGAGCTGCTACAGTTCTTTCGAAAGCATCTATAGAAGTTTCACCTCTGGTATCACAGGTCGATCAGGAAAAGTGCATAGGCTGCGGTCTTTGTGCTGAAGTATGCTGCTTCGGCGGAATTATACTTGATGAGGTTGAAGGAAAAGGGAAAAGAGCCTTTAATGTCCCGGCATCATGTAAGGGATGTGGACTATGTGCTTCTTCATGTCCACAGAAGGCTATCGATATGCTTCACTTCCGTGACGAACAGATAAAAGCGTCAATTAGTGCGGCAGTATAGAGATATTAATAATTGAGTTTTTTCCTCTGCGTTTTTGCAGATGGTTTGATTACATTTAAATTTTTTGAGGTGTTAAAATGGCAGATTTTGAGCCAAAAATTGTTGCTTTTCTTTGCAACTGGTGTGCATATGCCGGGGCTGACCTGGCAGGTGTATCACGCATGCAATATCCGGCTAACCTGAGAACGGTTCGAGTCATGTGCTCCGGTCGTGTTGATCCGTCGTTTATCGTAAAGGCTTTTAAGGAGGGCTGTGATGCTGCTCTGGTAGCCGGCTGACATTTTGGTGACTGTCATTACCTGGAAGGTAATATTCAAGCCGACAAGAAAATCAGAGTGACTCAGAAACTGCTTGAGATGGCAGGGATCGGAAAAGACCGGCTCCATCTTGCATGGGTGTCATCAGCTGAAGCCCAGCGTTTTACCGAGGTTGCCGTTTCCGTTACTGAATCTGCAAAGGCTCAGGGTAAGCTTGATTCTAAAGCCTTAAAAATGGAGCTGGAAGCTGCCGAAATGACACTTGATGGTGAAACCGTAAGATGGCTTGTAGGAAAAGAGATAAAGATTACGAGCAAAGGTGACGTTTACGGTCGAAAGTGGGATGTTGAAACATATGAAGAGATTCTGGACGATATCCTTGAAAGAGAGTTTCAGAAAAATCTTATCTATCTGGCAATAAAAGAAGGTTCTGCCTCGGTTAGAGATATAAGCAATAAAACCGGGCTTGAATTACTGCGGGTTTCATATCTTCTTGCAGATCTTGAACATACAAACAGGGTGGAGTTTACCGGTATGGAAGACAGCAAACCCGCATTTGCAGCTTTATAAGGAGTTATAATGGGAGCGGTTAATAATAAAAGCGGATCTGTAATGGTTGTCGGCGCCGGAATTGCCGGCATGCAGGCATCGCTTGATCTGGCTAATTCGGATTTATATGTTCATCTGGTTGAAAAGTCTCCAACAATAGGCGGTCTTATGGCACGCCTTGACAAGACTTTTCCGACCAATGACTGTACCATGTGAGTTATCTCACCTAAACTGGTCGAGGTCGGCCGGCACATAAATATAAATCTTAAACCAGACAGTGAAATTAAAAGTATTGAAGGTGAACCCGGTGATTTTAAGGTTACACTGACAAAAAATGCACGATACATTGATATTGATGCATGTACCGGATGTGGAGACTGTGCAAGACACTGTCCTGTAGCGGCAGTTAACAACATAAACAAGGGGCTTAATGATAGAAGAGCTACCTTTATCGAATATGCACAGGCTGTCCCACTGGCATTTGCTATAGATTCAGATGCCTGTATTGGTTGCGGGCTTTGTGAAAACACATGTCTTGCAAATGCGGTTAAATATAGTGATGAACCTAAGGAAGAAATTATTACCGTCGGTTCGTTGATCCTTTCTCCGGGAACAAAACCTTATGATCCTTCCGGTCTGGATAACCTTGGATACGGGAAGTATCCTAATGTTGTTACAAGTGATGGTTTTGAAAGGATACTTTCTGCAGGCGGTCCGTATTTCGGTCATGTAATGCGGCCGCTTGATCGTGAAGAGCCAAAGAGTATCGCATGGCTGCAATGTGTAGGCTCCAGAGATACCAATACCTGCGGGAACGGTTATTGTTCGTCGGTATGCTGCATGTATGCAGTTAAAGAAGCAATGATAGCCAAGGAACATATTCATGGAGACCTTGACTGCGTCGTATTTAATATGGATATGCGGACCTTCGGCAAGGATTATGAAAAATATTTCCTTCGGGCAAGAGACAAGGAAGGGGTCCGGTTTGAAAAAGCACGGGTCCATACTATTACAGAAGACACTGAAACCGGTGATTTGAATATCAAGTATGCAGATGAAACCGGAGAGATGAAAGAAGAAACATTTTCCATGGTTGTTCTTTCTGTTGGTATGACCATTCCTGATTCTGCTGTTGAACTTGCAAAAAAACTTGGAATTGATCTTAATCATTACAATTTTGCAAAGTCCGATCCTTTTAAACCGGTTGAAACCTCAAAGTCCGGAATATACACCTGTGGAGTTTTCCAGGGACCGAAGGACATTCCGGGCTCTGTAACAGAGGCAAGTGCTGCGGCATGCCTTGCAGGGGCTGACCTTTCCGAATCAAGGGGTATTGATACACCTGTGGTTGAAGTTCCGGAACAGAAAGATATTGCCGGGGATGACCCCAGAATAGGCGTATTTGTATGTAACTGCGGGATAAATATCGGTGGCGTCGTTGACGTTCCGGCTGTTCAGGAGTATGCGGCAACACTTCCGAATGTTGTTTTTGCTGACAGCAACCTTTTTACCTGCAGTCAGGATACTCAGGAAAAGATCAAGGAGATGATAATTGATCACAACCTGAATCGTGTTGTTGTTGCCTCCTGCAGTCCCAAGACCCATGAGGCCATGTTCATGGAGACTCTTGAGGCTTGCGGCTTAAATAGATATCTTTTTGAAATGGCAAATATCAGGAATCAGAATTCCTGGATTCATTCCAAAACTCCTGAGATTGCAACCAAGAAAGCAAAAGATCTCGTCCGTATGGCAGTGGCAAGGTCAACGACACTTAAACCGCTTAACGAAAAAGTGATAACTGTAAACCAGAGTGCGCTTGTAATCGGCGGGGGAATCGCCGGAATGAACTCAGCTCTTAATCTTGGTAAGCAGGGATTTGAAGTAGTCCTTGTTGAAAAAGATGATGTGCTCGGCGGAATGTCACTGAATCTTCATCATACCATTGAAGGAAATGCTGTAAGACCATATATCGAACAGCTTATTGAAGAGGTTAATGCCCATGAGAAGGTTGAAGTTCTAACAGGGGCAAAAGTATCTGCTTTCGGTGGTTATAAGGGTAATTTTACAACAGAGGTAATTACCGGACAGGATGGTGAAAAACGAAGTATTGATCACGGTGCAATAGTTGTTGCCACCGGAGCTAAAGAATATAAGCCGACTGAATATCTCTACGGAGAAGATGACAGGGTTGTAACCCAGGTTGAACTTGGCAACATTCTTGAAGAAAAAGGCGCTGCCGATCTTGATACGGTTGTTATGATTCAGTGCGTCGGTTCAAGAAACGACGAAATGCAGGAGTGTTCGAGGATCTGCTGCCAGAATGCAGTAAAGAATGCACTGCATATCAAGAAACTTAATCCGGATGCACAGGTATTTGTTCTCTACAGGGACATCAGGACCTATGGCCTCATGGAAGATTTTTACAAAGAGGCAAGAGAGCTTGGCGTTATCTTTATGAGATTTGACAAGGACGCTCCGCCTGAAGTAGCAGCTGGAAAGGACGGCCTGTCTATATCTGTAAAAGATCATATCATGCAGCAGAATGTTTCAATAGAAGCTGATATGCTTGTATTGAGTGCCGGGATGCGGGCGGAAAATACCGATGAGTTGAGCGGTGTTATGAAGCTGAACAGGAATCCTGAAGGCTACTTTATGGAAGCTCATGTGAAACTCAGGCCGGTGGACATGCCCGGAGAAGGTATATTCCTTTGCGGAACCGCTCATGCTCCCAAACTGATTTCCGAAACCATTTCACAGGCTCAGGCTGCGGCATCAAGGGCAACCACCTTTCTTGCCAATTCCGAGATTAAGCTTTCAGCTATTACAGCAAAGGTTGATGTTGACCATTGTGTAAAATGTCTGACCTGTGTTCGTTCATGTCCTTTTCAGGTACCGACTTTTAACACTGAAGAAAAGGTTCTTGAAATTGATGAGGCAATGTGCCATGGATGCGGTGTTTGTGCATGCGTTTGTCCGAGGCAGACAATACAATTAAGTTTTTATGAAGATGATCAGTTATCATGCAAGATAGATGCATTGATGGCAGGGGGGATTTAATGAGTGATTTTGAACCTACAATCATAGCTTTCTGCTGTGAGTACTGAGGGTATTCTGCCGCGGACCTGGCAGGTTCGATGAGATTGGATTATCCTTCAAATATAAAAATAATTCGGGTGCCCTGCACCGGTAAGGTTGATGTAATGCATCTTCTGAGAGCTATACAAAAAGGTGCCGACGGGGCATACTGTGTTGGTTGTCTCGAGGGAGCATGCCATTATAATGCCGGAAATCTTCGCTGCAGGGAAAGGGTTGAATATGTTGGCATGCTTCTGGAAGAAATAGGACTTGAGGCCGACAGAGTTAGGATGTATAATCTGTCATCAGGTGAAGGACCTACTTTTGCGGCATATGCAAAGGAAATGACTGAAAATATAATGAAACTTGGCCCTAACCCGTTAAAAAAATATAGTCAAAATTAATTAAAAGAGGAGCATATTATGGCTGAGGCGGCAATAAAACTTGGCGGCAAGAAAAAAAGTATTTTTATGGACAAGGTAAAGGAGATTTTACCCCAGGGGAATCTAAGCCTTTGTCTTACCTGCGGGCTCTGTTCTTCCGGGTGTCCTGCAACAGGTTTGGAAAGTATGGATCCAAGGAAATTTTTACGTATGGTTGCGCTGGGAATGGATGATGAAATCTTGGCATCCGATTGGCCGTGGTGCTGCACCATGTGTCAACGCTGCGTTAGGGTATGTCCCATGCAGATCGATATACCGCAGCTTATTTTCAACATTAGAAAGGCAAGACCCAGGGAAGATAGACCGAAAGGTATCCGTGATTCATGTGATGCAGCAATGAAAACTGAAACTTTAAGTGCGATGGGTACATCTGTTGAGGACTTTATATTTGTTGTTGAAGATGTTCTTGAAGAGTATCAGGAATCACAGCCTGAATTTGCAGATATGCAGGCTCCCATAGACAAGAAAGGGGCTGAGTTCTTTCTAAACCAGAACTCAAGAGAACCTGTTACAGAACCTGATGAAATGGTTCCCTTATGGAAGATTCTGCATCTTGCAGGTGCTGACTGGACATACGGCAGCAAGGCATGGACGGGTGAAAACTACTGTCTGTTTATCGCAGACACTGATAATTGGGAAAAAATTACAAGAGCCCAGGCGGCGATGACCACCGAACTGGGGTGCAAGACGTATCTAAATACCGAATGAGGGCACATCACTTTCTCAGTCCGGGCCGGACTGAAAAAATTCGGAATTGATCATGATTTTGAAGTAAAAAATATTTATGAATATTACGCAAAATGGATAAGAGAAGGAAAGTTGAAGCCTTCATCTGACTGGAATAAAGACCTTGGTATCAAGTTCACGATGCAGGATCCATGTCAGATAGTTCGTAAGAGCTTCGGTGATCCTATAGCTGAAGACCTTCGTTATGCGTTAAAAGCTGTAGTCGGGGAAGAAAACTTTATTGATATGCAGCCCAACAAATCAAACAATTATTGTTGCGGTGGTGGCGGCGGTTTTCTCCAGTCCGGCATGAAAGAACATCGTCTTACATATGGAAAAATCAAGGACGACCAGATCCAGGCAACCGGCGCACCCTACGTTGTTGCAGGGTGTCATAACTGCCATGCTCAGATTCATGAACTCAGCGAGCATTATGGCGGTCATTACAAGGTTATCCATTTCTGGACAATTCTTGCTCTTTCACTGGGAGTACTTGGTCCGAACGAACGTGAATATCTTGGCGATGATCTCAAGGAAGTTGATGTCTTCCATCCGGAATCAGCGTTATAGAATAAAAGCAATATTTAAGTAGTAAGCAGATATGTGGCGCAGCAGGAGGAAGAATGATAGTTGCCAAAAGAAAACCAATAGATGAAATTAAGGACCTTCTTAAAGATTATAAAAAGGTTCTTAATGTAGGATGCGGGACCTGTGTGGCAGTTTGCCTCACGGGAGGCGAAAAGGAAGTCGATGTCTTATGTGCCGAGCTTGATATGGCAAGGAAGATGGATGACAACCCTGTTGATATAGAGGGTACAACCATAGAAAGACAATGTGACAGAGAATATCTTGAAGCTCTTGATTCAAAAGTGGAAGGTTATGAAGCGATTTTGTCTATGGCATGTGGTGCCGGCATACAGTTTCTTGCGGAAAGATATCCGGAAATACCGGTTCTTCCTGCAGTAGATACTACATTTATCGGCGTTAATCAGGGTGTGGGGTGGTACGAAGAAAGATGCCGTTCCTGCAGTAGTTGCGTTCTTGGTATGACCGGCGGCGTTTGTCCGGTGACCATGTGCGCAAAAGGTCTTTATAACGGGCCTTGCGGCGGCACCAACGACGGAAGCTGTGAAATTAAGAAGGAACAGCCCTGTGCCTGGTATATGATTTATGAAAGACTTGAGAAGCAGGGTCGTTTAGATTGTATTATTAATTTTAAGCCGGCGCAGAACTGGGAAAATCAGGTTCCGAGAACACTGATTCAACCAGGGTACGAGAAACCGGAATAACTATAAATCTTTATCATAGATTTAAAAAGGGCAAAACAAATGAAAGCAGGAAGTAATTTAGAAAAGATACTGGAGGCTGGACATTTTGCTTTTACCGGCGAACTCGGACCACCACGCGGTAGTAATGCTGACGAGGTCCGCGAAAAAGCTGAATTTTTAAAAGGAAATGTTGATTCAGTCAATATTACCGACAATCAGACAGCCATGGTTCGTATGTCAAGCTGGGCGGCATCAATAATTGCAATTCAGGCAGGACTTGAGCCAAACTATCAGATGGTCTGTCGAGATCGCAACAGACTTGCCATGCAGAGCGATATTCTTGGCGCGTATGCTTTAGGAGTTAGAAATATGCTTTGCCTCTCAGGTGATCATCAGCAGTTCGGTGATCATCCCCAAGCCCTGGGTGTTTTTGACATTGACTCAATGCAGCTTATTAATATGGCAAAGACAATGCGTGATGAGGGAAAGTTCCTTGGTGGAGCGGACATTGAAGAACCACCGAAATTATTTATCGGTGCTGCTTCAAACCCTTTTGCCGAGCCTTTTGACTGGCGTGTTCATCGTCTGGCAAAGAAAATTTCGGCAGGTGTTGACTTTATTCAGACTCAGTGTATTTACAACATGGAAAAATTCCGTGAGTTTGTAAAACGCGCTAATGACATGGGGCTTCTTGAAAAGGTATACCTGCTTGCAGGTGTAACACCTATGAAGAGTGTCGGTATGGCTAAATATATGAAGAGCAAGGTTCCCGGAATGGATGTGCCTGATGAAATTATCAAGCGCCTTCAGGGAGCAGAAAAAGGCAAGGTTGCAGATGAGGGCATAAAGATTGCCTGTGAACAGATTGAAGAGTTCAAGGAATTAAAGGGTATTGCAGGCGTGCATTTAATGGCTATTGAATGGGAACACATGGTTCCCGAGATTGCTGAAAGAGCAGGAGTACTGCCCAGACCCGAAGTATAAAGTAATTATCTTTTAAGATTTTAAATATAAAAAACCCGGATTTATTAATCCGGGTTTTTTTGTGCTTAGAATGTTCCTGATACCCTTAACTTATTATGAATGAGTAAAAAGTATAACCGATGGCTAAGTAAAAATCGTCATATACAAGGCATAGCTTTTGGGCAGTTGTGAAGGCATACATGTAGTATGTCGAACATCTGGCCAAAAGCTATAACGCAGTAGATGAAGACTTTTTACGACGCCATCAAGTTATGCTGCAGGTGACAGGGTGACCGCACAAACCTTGTATTCCGGTATTTTTGATACAGGATCAAGCGCAGCATTAGTCAATGTGTTTGCTGCAGCTTCAGCAAAGTGAAAAGGTATAAATACGGTTCCATCCACAGCTATTTTGGAAACCTTCAGTTTTGCAGTTATCTCGCCCCTGCGTGAAGCAACTTTAACATTGGACCCATCTTCAACATTATATTTTGAAGCGTCGTTTTGTGATATTTCTACAAAGCTTTCAGGGGATCTTTCGTTCAGACCTTCCGATTTACGTGTCATAGTTCCGGTATGGTAATGATAAATTACCCTTCCGGTGGTAAGGTACATTGGATATTCCTCATCGGTTTTTTCTGCGGGTGGAATATAATCGATGTCATGGAAATTTCCTTTCCCGCAGGGAAACTGCTCCGTATGAAGAATGGGGGTTCCAGGGTGATCAGGTGTCGGGCATGGCCAGTGAAGACCAATATCGTCTATTCTATTATAATCAAGCCCGGCATAAGACGGTGTTACATCGGCTATTTCCCTGAAAATTGCTTCCGGACTTTCATATGCCATGCTGTAGCCCATCTTTGTTGAAATTTCACAGATGATTTTCCAGTCATCCTTTGCCTTTCCGGGAGGATTTACAGCTTTTCTTATTCTTTGAACGCGCCTTTCTGTGTTTGAAAATGTTCCGTCTTTTTCGGCAAAACAGCTTGAAGGCAGAACCACATCGGCAATTTTTGCCGTTTCTGTCATGAAAATGTCCTGAACAACAAGAAAATCAAGGTGTGAAAAACATGCTTTCGCATGATTCAGATCAGGGTCTGAAACAAGGGGGTTTTCGCCTATCACGTATATGGCTTTTACTTTACCTTCATGGGCCATTGGGACCATTGCGGTAACAGTCAAACCGACATCGGGAGACAGATCCGAAACACCCCATTTAGCCTCAAACTTTTTCCTGATATCATCATTTGTCACAGGCTGATAACCTGTATATACATTGGGCAGGCCGCCCATGTCGCAGGCCCCCTGAACATTGTTTTGCCCTCTTAAAGGGTTGACCCCTCCGCCAGGAATTCCCATGTTGCCGCATAGCATGGCAAGATTTGCAAGGGACTTTACATTGTCGGTGCCTGTTACATGCTGGGTAATGCCCATGCAGTAGACAATACATCCGGCTTTTGCGTTTGCATACATCCTTGCAGCATCAATAAGATCCTGTGCAGGAATTCCTGTTATTTCTTCAACATATTCAGGGGTGAACTTTTCAACTATCTTTTTTACTTCTTCAAAACCTTTTGTACGGTTTTCCACAAATGTCTTATCGTGAAGGTCTTCTTTAATAATGACATGCATCAAGCCGTTTATCCATGCAACATCAGTACCCAGGTTCTGTCTAAGCCATTTGTCCGCATAATCTGTGAGCTTGATTTGTCTAGGGTCGATGACAATAATTTTTGCATCATTAAACTTAACCGCTCTTTTTAAAAAGCTTGAAAGAACAGGATGGTTTTCTGTTGTATTTGTTCCTGTGGCAAGAATAACATCGGCTTCTTCAAGGTCGCCTATGGTATTTGTCATTGCTCCACTTCCGAATGCTGCGGCCAGCCCGGCCACTGTTGAGGAATGTCAGAGTCGTGCGCAATGATCAATATTGTTTGTTTTAAGGACAGCTCTTGTGAATTTGTTGGCAAGATAGTTTTCCTCATTTGATACTCTTGCAGAGGTCAGGACCCCTATGCTGTCTGAACCGTGATCCTTTTTGATGCGGTTGAAATTATCAGCAACGTGTGTGAATGCTTCTTCCCAGGTTGCTTCCCTGAATTCTCCATTCTCTTTTATCAGAGGCGTAGTTAAACGTTCGGGAGAATCGATAAAGTTATATCCGAACCTTCCTTTCACACACAGGCTCCCGTAATTAGGCGGAGCACCTTCAACTCCTGTTACCTTAACTATCTTATCGTCTTTTACATGCAGGTGCATCTGACATCCTACACCGCAATAGCTGCAGGTAGTACGGACCTTTTCTGTATCTCTTGGTCTTATTTTGTAGCGGACATCTTTCTCAACGAGAGCTCCAACAGGACAAACCTGTATGCATTCACCACAGAATACGCAGTCGGAATCTTTAAGAACTTTGTCATCCGAAGAAGCAATGATTTTTGTGGGAGATTCCGGGTTATCAAATTCAATTGCATCATTTACCTGGATTTCTCTGCAGGCCCTTACACATTTTCCGCAAAGGATGCACCTTGAAAAATCTCTTACAATAAACGGGTTTGCTGTTTCCATAGGGAGTTCAGAAGGAACGTGCTTCAAAGGATTTGCTGTAACCTGGTACCTGTAGGCAAGGTCCTGGAGTTCGCAGTCACCCCATACAGGGCAAAGTTCCTTGCTCTGGTCATCCTTTTGAACATTCATCTGAAAACTTGTCCAGTCACTTCCGTCGGAACGGCTGATTGCGCAGTTGTGATTTCCTGAAGACAGAAACTTTTGAATTGTGTTGTACCTGGATTCTACGACTTTTGGTGATTCTGTCTTGATATTCATGCCTTTTTCGGCTTTAGTAGAGCATGATGTTACAAGGTCAGAAGAACCATCGATCTCTACCACACAAACCTGACATGAACCGGTAGTGGTTGCTCCTTTGAGATGACAGAGCACAGGTATGTCGATGCTGTTTCTTTTAGCAACTTCAAGTATAGTCTCATCCTTCTCAAATGAGATTTTGTTTCCGTTTATATTGATTATATTTTCTGCATCCATGGGTATTCCTTTTTCCCCTCAATATTGATGGCGTCGTAAAAAGTTCAAAATATTTGTTGCACTGCACCCTTCGTCACTACGATGTACCGTAAGCGCGCCTCATTCCTCATGATTTGCGCGTTTTGACCTTGAAATTTTCCATAGTCGTCATTAGTATGACTTTTTAGGAGTTTTTCAACTTTTAACCTACTTTTTTTATAAGAAGTTTGCTATTTTGTCAATGCGAGAATTATAGGGAAAGCCTGAAAAAAATTTTATTGTTAAGCGCCAATAAACAAAAGTCCCGCAGACACTTCCAATAAAATCTGCTAAAACGTCAAGAATCTCTGAGCTTCTTGAGGAAACATAAGACTGGTGAATTTCATCTGAAACCCCATAGACTGTTGTTGACAGTATACTGAGGAATATAACAAGTTTAATGTTACGGCCTATTGATTCAGAAGTTCTGTAAGCCCTCAGGAAGAGGGCTCCCATAATTCCGTAAGCTGTTAAATGAAGGAATTTGTCTATATACGGGAGCTCAGGGATTTGCTCTGGTGAAGGGAATGAAGACTGAATGAAAATAATTGTACAGTATAAAAATACAGGTAACCAAAAAAAGACAAATTTATTTTCATGTTTCATCAGTCACACATGCTTCATCAGTCATCAAAGATATCCCAGTTTAATTTTCTTTCATTAATATGTATATTTACCTGTTTCAGGAAATCTTCTTTTGAAAGTCCGAACCTGACTTTTCCGTCAAGGGTTCTGACCGAAAAGGTTCCCGCAGTTTTTTCTTTCTCACCTATTGTAAGGATAAGCGGGATTCTATTCAGCTGGGCATCCCGGACTTTTTTCTTAAGACTTTCTGTTCTACCGTCTACTTCTGACCTGATACCTGAATCTTCAAGGGACTCCCTGACCTCATCCGCATATGGAATAAGTTCGTCGTTGATTGGAAGCAGGACCACCTGTACAGGGGAAAGCCATAGAGGGAATTTTCCTTCAAAATGCTCGATAAGGATACCCAGGAAACGTTCAATGGAACCGTACACCACCCTGTGAATCATTACAGGCCGGTGTTTTTCATTGTCCTTGCCGACGTAAGTAAGATCAAACCTTTCGGGCAGGGACATATCAAGCTGAATTGTTCCGCACTGCCATGTTCTTTTCAGAGCGTCTTTAATATGTATGTCAATTTTCGGGCCGTAGAAGGCACCATCTCCTTCGTTTATAACATAATCCATTCCGTATGAATCAAGAGCCGAAATAAGTCCGTTAGTAGCTGTTTCCCATTGTTCATCCGACCCTATTGATTTTTCAGGTCTTGTTGAAAGTTCAAGGTGAAAACCAAGACCGAATGTGCTGTATATTCGTTCCACAAGTTTTAGTACACCGAGAATTTCGCCTTCGATCTGATCAGGCATCATAAAAATATGTGCATCATCCTGATGAAAGGCTCTTACCCTGAAAAGACCTGAAAGAACCCCGCTGAGTTCATGGCGGTGAACAAGGCCGATTTCTCCCACTCTCATGGGGAATTCCTTATATGAATGTGATTTTTCACCGTAAAGAAGCATACCTCCGGGGCAGTTCATCGGTTTTATTGCATAGCCGTCATCATCGATAACCGATGTATACATATTTTCCCTGTAGTTTTCCCAGTGTCCGCTTTTTTCCCAGAGTTTCCAGTTCAGCATTACAGGGGTTTTTGTTTCCACATATCCTGCTTTTTTATGCTCATATCTCCAATATTCTATGAGAAGGTTCCATAAAGCCATTCCTTTGGGATGAAAAAAAGGCATTCCCGCGGCTTCATCGTGGAAACTGAACAGGTCAAGCGCGGCTCCTATTTTCCGATGGTTTCTTTTTCTGGCTTCTTCAAGAAAATGGAGGTATTCCTTCAGCTCTTTTTTGTCAAAAAAAGCTGTACCGTAAATTCTTTGGAGCTGTTCTTTTGTCTGATCAGCCCTCCAATAGGCACCTGAAACCTTCATAAGCTTTACAGCCTTGATATACCCTGAATGGGGCACATGCGGGCCGCGGCACAGGTCAGTAAAACCACCCTGCTTATATAATGATATATTTCCATCTTCCAGCTCGGAAATCATCTCAAGTTTGTACGGTTCATCTTTGAAGAAATCCAGAGCTTCAGCTTTTGAAACCTCAAATCTTTCAAACGGAATCTTTGCCTTGATTATTTTTTTTATTTCAGCTTCGATTTCAGGAAATGCATCTTCAGAAACAGGTTCCATGTCAATATCATAATAAAATCCGTCCTCAACTATGGGCCCGATTGTCAGTTTGGCATCCTTGTATATTCTGCATACAGCTTCAGCCATAACATGGGCTGCGCTATGGCGCATAATATCACGGGCCTCTTCGTCTCTTGTGGTAATAAGCCTTATAGCGGCATTGTTATTTATCTTAGTATTAAGATCGTATACTTCTCCGCCAATTTCATAGGCAACGCAGTTTCGGGCAAAGCCCTCGGAAATGCTTTTTGCGATATCAAGGCCTGAAGGGGGATCTTCAAAACTCTTTATACTTTCATCCGGAAGTGTTATGTTAATCATATTTTCACCAAAAAATACCGATAGCGGTTTAATTTATAATTTAAAAGATCTGATTTTATGGAAAAGAGCTCTATTGGTCAAGGAAAAACAATAGATTATATCTATAGCGGAGATGAGCCTGTCATATTATGAAGGATAACAATAGAGACATACACAAAATTATTGAAAATGATATCGATCTTAAGAAAGTAATAAACACTCTAAAGAATGAAGAAAGTATCGGGGTTGACGTTGAGGCCGACTCCATGTACCATTTTAAGGAAAAAGTGTGCCTGATTCAGCTCAGTTCTGAAAAAGAATGTTTTGTTGTAGATCCTTTAAAGGTTAATAATACATCCCAGCTAAAAACTCTTTTCATAAATAGAAATATAAAAAAGGTGTTCCATGGTGCGGACTTTGATATCCGTTCACTGCACAGAGATTTTGGCATAGAGGTAAATAATCTTTTTGATACAGAGCTTGCGAGCAGGTTCCTGGGGGTTTTAGAGTCAGGCCTGGATTCTGTACTTTTGAAAAAGTTTAATGTTAAAGTAGACAAGAAATACCAGAGAAGTAATTGGACGAAGAGGCCTTTGCCGGAAGAAATGATAGAATATGCCGCCGGCGATGTGAAATATCTTATACCGCTTGCAGAAATGCTGGAAAAAGGTCTTGAAGAAAAAGGCCGTACCGGCTGGGTGAAAGAAGAATGTAAAATATTAAGCATGGTAAGGCATGAGTCGACAAATAACAGTCCGTTGTTTATTCGTTTCAAGGGTGCAGGTAAACTTGATCCAAGAGGACTTGCAGTGCTTGAGGCACTTCTTCAGTATCGTATGAAGGTCGCAGAGGAGGTCGACAGACCGCTTTTTAAAGTTTTCAGCAACAATTCATTAATGGGGCTTGCTACAGAAAAACCTGTCGCCATGAAAAATCTCCAGAATTTAAATATAATGAGCCCGAAGCTTATCCGGATTTATGGGGTAAAATTTATTGCAATCATAAAAAACGCCATGAAAATTAGAAACAGCGACCTCCCGGTTTATCCACGTAAAAGGACCCCTTTTGTTAAGCCTGTTGTTTCAAGAAGAATTATGGCAATTAAGACATGGCGTGATGAAATTGCATCAGGGCTTAATATTGATCCCACAATACTTTTTAATAAAGCAATGATGAATGCTATTGCTACAAAGAATCCCCAAAACCTTGAAGACCTGGCTGCTGTGGAAGGACTCAAAAAATGGCAGAAAAAGGAATTCGGAAGGGATGTAGTTTCAATTATAAGCAGTGTTAAGTAGTATCCAGCCATAAACAGCATCTTTTGGCCCGGAGCTGCGTTTTCGCAATTATGAAATCCTCGAAATGGCGCGCTATTCCTCCGGTTTCAAAATTGCTCAGGCCTTGCTCTGAGCCAAAATCTACTATTTATAGATGGATACTAAGAGCTTTCCATCCACATGCAGGCATTTTGCTAATATAGATGTTACACATCTGAATTTTAAGGAAATAATAATGGAAGAAAAAATCTTTTTTCAGTCAGGAGATATTCAGATTGAAGGGATGCTTTATAAAGTTTCGGATGATAAAGGAGTTGTTGTAACTCATCCTCATCCTGTTTACGGCGGAGATATGTATAATTATGTGGTTGAACTAATTGCCGCATCATACAGGAAAAAAGGTTATACAACCCTTAGATTTAACTTCAGGGGAAAGGGTGAGAGCCAGGGATCTCATGATGACGGTAAAGGCGAACAGGATGATGTTATAGCTGCAGTTCAATACCTGTCAGATATTGGTATAAAAAACATTGATCTTGCAGGTTATTCATTTGGTGCATGGATAATTGCCCGGGCAATTGGCCGGATTGAAAATATTGGTAATATGGTGTTGGTATCTCCGGCTGTAAGCTTTCTTGATTACAGTATGGTCACCTCAATTAACAACCTGAAGCTTGTTGTATCAGGCAGCATGGATGAGTTCGCTCCTGTGGAAGCACTTGAAAATATTGTTTCTGTGTGGAATAAAGAAACTGACCTTGAAATTATAAATGGCGCTGACCACTTCTACATGAAAGGTCTTGATACTCTTGCATCAATCCTTGATTCTTATTTGTAAAAAATTTTAATACGGGTATTTAATAAATGAAAAATAGAATGTTTGATGAATTGAGTCCATTGTTTTCACCCCAATCAATTGCAATTATAGGCGCCTCAAATAACCCTGATAAATGGGGCTACCGGATGGTGTCAAGGCCTCTTAACTCGTCTTTTAGAGGGCCTATATATCCTATAAATCCAAAAGAAAAAGAAATTGAAGGGCTTAAGGTTTATCCAAACATTAAGGATGTTCCGGGACCTGTTGAGATGGCTATAATTACCCTTCCTGCACCCCTTGTTGCAGAATCTGTAAAAGACTGTGCGGCCAAGGGAGTAAAAGCTATGGTTGTTATATCTGCAGGATTTGCCGAAACAGGGCCGGAAGGAAAGGTGATGCAGGATGAAGTCGCCAGGATTGCAAAAAATGCCGGTATTCGCTTCATGGGACCAAATGGTATGGGTATCTGGACCTCCGGTGTTCGGCTCAATACAGCCTTTGATTTTATACCGGAACCCGGAGGTATATCTTTTATATCCCAAAGCGGAACCATGGGTGCTTATCTTTTGGGCATTGCCAACGACAAAGGATACGGATTTAATGCTTTTTTAAGTGTGGGAAACCAGGCTGACCTTTCCATGGCTGATTATATTGAATATCTTGGTGATGATGATAGAACAAAAGTTATTGTATTATATATCGAAGGCATCAAGGATGGCGATAAGTTTTTGAGAAATGCACGAAATGTTGTTCGTAAGAAACCTATTATAGTTTACAAAGCCGGTCAGGGTGAAGACAGTTCAAGAGCTACATTGAGCCATACTGCATCCATCGCCGGTTCTGACAAAATTTTTGATGCAGTATGCCACCAGGCAGGCATTGTTCGAACCTATGATGTTAGCCATGCATTTGACATTGCAGAAGCACTTTCAAAGCAACCACTTCCCAAGGGTAACCGTGTAGGTATTGTCGGAAGCGGTGGAGGACTATGCGTGGTTTCCACTGATTCTTGCAACGGGTATGGCTTGAGAGTGCCGTCGCTTGACCAGGAAACGGTGAATCAATTATCCAAATATATACCGGCTCATGCAGCACCCCCAAACAACCCCATAGATCTGGCAGGATACCCGAAAGCCATGTCAATGGCTCGTATGGCTGAAACTCTTGCACAACATCCGGATATTGACTCCATTATTGTGGAAGCCCCATTATGGGGAATTACTCCGGCGACGATAAAAGAAAAACTTGAAGCTGCAGAACTTATTTCCCAAATCCCTGAAAAATACGGTAAACCGATTATTTCAATTGCAATGAAACAGGTAATGAACGGCATTGTTTATGAATTGATGAGGGATAAAAATATCCCCTTCTACCAATTTCCTAAAGAAGCAGCCAGGGCGGTTTACGGGCTTTATATGTATTCACGCCTGCGGAAACGTACAGAAATTTGAGATGTGTCTCACAAGGTCCATTGTTAATATTTATTAGTCAAAGTCTAAAGGTAGTTAAAATCTAAAAACTATTTACAGGAGAGACTATGAACCAGGATAACCATGTAAGATTGATGGAGCGCATGAATCAAAATGAGGTCAAGCATCCCCAAACCCAGGCCATGATCAATTTACTGAAAGAACTTTTTTCTGATGAGCAGGCGGCCTTGATCGGTGATTTTCCTTTGGGGGCCTATACTCCAAAAGCCCTTTCCGAAAAGATTGGCCGGGATGAAAGTGAACTTGACAATATGCTGAAGCAAATGTCTACAGACGGGTTGATTTTTGAGGGAAAGGCAGAAAATGGAGAACCGGAATATTCGGTTCTGGCCTTTGAACCCGGTCTAATTGAGATGCAATATCTCAAAGGTAAAGATGATGAGAGGACCCGTAAATTTGTTAGACTGATGAATATAGTGCATGAGGAAGAATCTGCTATATTGAAAGAGGCGCTCAAACAACCTGAGGCTTTTAAAGAGGCTCTTTCGGAGCCAATGGGTCGATTGTTGGCCATAGAAGAAAATATTTCAAATGATAAAGAAGTAGCAAGCTGGGAAAGACTTACCGAGATTATTGAAAAAGAAACTTCATACGCCGTGGGAGAATGCGGGTGCAAGCATATTGCAAAACTTAGCGGAAATCCTTGTCAATCGGGGGCCCCTTCAGAATGCTGCGTCTGGTTTGGTGATGTGGCCGATTATCTGGTGGAAAGAGAGTATGCAAAACGATATACAAAAGAAGAGCTTTTCAAATTGTTCAAGGAGTGCGAAGAAGCCGGGTTGGTTCATTTCACGTCCAATAGATCGAACAGCAAAAATATTGTTATGTGCAATTGCTGTAAATGCTGTTGCGGTTATTTAGATAGCGTTAAGCTTGCTCGTGAGTCCGGAATTCAGCTCATGGAAACATCAAATTTCATGGCCGGTGTTGATGAGGAAACCTGTACAGGGTGTGGGGAATGCGTGGATTATTGCCAACTGGAAGCTCTTGAATTGTCCGATGATGTAGTTAGTATAAACGAGGAACATTGTCTGGGGTGCGGATCCTGTGTTTCAAAATGCCCTACCGAGAGTTTATCATTGTTTCGTGTTTCTCATAAAAAACCTCCTGAGTCTACGGTTAGAGTTGTTGGATCGGGAGTTTAGATCATTAATAGAAGCTATCTCAAAAAAAAGATTAGGGTTCCTGGAAAGGCACAAAGGGGCGAGAAAGCAGAGCATGCAGATAGTATGTGAGCATTTTGAGGCGCTTTGTAACGCCTTCAGGGGCACTTAGATTTATTTTGAGATAACTTCTAAACTAATAAGCGGCTAATGCCGGGTTGAATCCGGTATATGCTGATCTATTATCATAAATCCTATGAAAGCCTGTATGCAAGGTGGGTATAGCGTTTTTGTGTTTTGTCGTTTTTTATACCGATTGCCATGGCTTTGTAGGTTCCAACTATAACCACAAGCTCCTTTCCCCTTGTAACTCCGGTGTAAATAAGGTTTCTCTGAAGAAGTATAAAATGCTGGGTCATTATTGGTATTACTACTGCCGGATATTCCGAACCCTGGGATTTATGGATGGAAATAGCATATGCATGGACAATTTCATCAAGGTCGGTAAAGTCGTATCTAATATTTCTTCCGTCAAAATTTATGACGACCTCATTATCTTCGATTGATATGCCGGATATCTGTCCAATATCACCATTGAAAACATTCTTGTCATAATTGTTTTTTATCTGCATTACCTTGTCATTGACACGGTATTTTTTTTCACCCCTTATTAATTCTTCTTCACCTGTTCCCCCTTGATCGGGATTGAGTGCATTCTGGAGTGAATTGTTAAGACTTCCTGTACCGATAAGCCCTTTGTGCATTGGCGTCAAGACCTGAATATCGTTAACAGGATCGAAACCAAATCTTCTGGGTATACGTTTCGTAACAAGTTCCAGTATCGTATCAAGGGCTTTTTCAGGATCTTCTCTTTGGATAAAATAAAAGTCCGTATCAGGGTCGCCGGATTCGTTTTGGGGTAAATCAAAAGAAGGAATTATACCGTTATTGATTTTATGGGCGTTAATTATAATCCTGCTTTCTTTTGCCTGTCTGAATATTTCATTAAGCTCTACAACCGGGACTGAACCGGATGTGATAATGTCCTTGAGTACATTTCCTGTGCCTACTGAAGGGAGCTGGTTTACATCACCTACAAGAATCAGGGTTGAACTTTTCGGAAGAGACTTTAGAAGATGATGCATGAGGACTGTGTCTATCATGGAGACTTCATCGATGATTAAAATATCACAATTAAGCGGGTTATCATCATTATGCAGAAAACCGCCTTTTTCAAAACTGTATTCAAGGAGTCTGTGTATCGTCTTTGCTTCAAAACCTGTGGTTTCACTCATCTTTTTAGCGGCACGTCCGGTGGGTGCTGCCAGCATTATTCTTATCTTTAACCGGGCAAATATTTTCAATATTGAATTGATTATAGTTGTTTTTCCTGTTCCCGGTCCACCTGTTACAACCATTACTTTGTTACCGATGGCGCACTTGACTGCATCAACCTGTTTATCCGCAAGTTTTATGGAAAGTTGATGCTGAACCCATTCAAGGGCATTTACCGGATTGATGTCCCGGATGGATTTTTTTGAAGTTTTAAGTTTTTTTAAACGTTTTGCTATACCGGTTTCACAGGCATGAAATATTGATAAATATACAGCTTTGTTGTTTTCCCTGAAATCTTCAATGGTTTCATTAAGATCTTCAATGATAATCTTCTTTTCAATATGTTCTGAAAGTGATGCCAGTGCTTTTTTAATAATTTCACTTTCGACCTGAAGTATTTCAATGCTTTTTTTTATGAGCGGTTCATATGGATAGTATGCATGTCCATCATCAGATAACTGGCTAAGGATATAAAGGATCCCTGCCTGGCATCTAAAATCCGAATTTTTTGAAAATCCGAGCTTTTGAGCGATGTTGTCTGCAATGACAAATCCAATTCCGGAAATATCTGTTGCAAGACGATACGGATTTGTTTTTACAATCGCTATTGATTTTTTTCCGTATTTTTTAAATATCTTGGTGGCATACCCCGAGCTCACTTCGTAAGTTTGAAGAAAAAGCATTACATCACGTATTTCTTTTTGTTCATCCCAGGCAACTTTTATCATACCGATGCGCTTTGAACCGATGCCTTCTACTTCTGCCAGCTTTTCAGTTTCATTCTCAATTATTTTCAGGGCTTTTTTGCCGAATTTTTTAACGATGCGTTTAGCCATAACAGGGCCGATACCTTTAATAAGCCCTGAGCCCAGGTATTTTTGAATACCGTAGACAGTTGCAGGAACCGTAGTCTGGTATTTTATTATTTTGAACTGTTCACCGAATTTTGGATGATTTGCCCATTCGCCCTGTATTTTCAGGATTTCACCGGGTGACGGTGCCATAAGATTGCCGACGATGGTTACAAAATCCCTCTGCCCGGAAACCTTTAATTTTGCAATTGTGAAACCGCTTTCTTCATCAGAATATGTTATTCTTTCAATCCGGCCTGACAATTCGGTGAGTATTTTATCGATATGGTTTCTCATGTATAAAAAAACCTTTGTAATGAATATCGGATGTTAATTTACCAAAACTGGTAGCATTAATTAATTAAACATACAAGGAATTACATATTCCGAAGAGTATTCCCACCGGCCAAAGCCCTGACTATCCGGTTGACTGCTCAAATCGTATTTGATAAATACTAAACAGGTTACTATTCGGTATCTTTATATGTTTTCACTACTTTCTCAACTCATTGGTTAATGCAAGATACCGGTCCTTTTAGCTTTGACAATCAAACTAAAGATCATTCCTGAACTGATGATTTTGGAGAATAAAACATGAGAAATCAGAATCATGATATTCACCGGATCGCTGAAAATATTGCAAAAGGCGGGAAAAATATTGTTTTTACCGGGGCAGGGATATCTACGGAAAGCGGTATATCCGATTATCGCAGCAAGGGAGGAATCTGGGACAAGTTTACCCCGGTTTATTTTGATGAATTCATGTCTTCAAAAGATGCGAGAATAGAATACTGGAGGCGGAAGACTGAGCTGTATAATCAACTTGTTTATGCAGAACCGAATAAGGCGCATAATGCAATTTCTGAGCTTCATGGAATGGGTCTTATTGAAATGGTCATCACCCAGAATATTGACGGCCTTCATCAGAAATCAGGTGTGCCTGATGATAAAATAATCGAACTTCATGGTAATACACTTAGAGTTCGATGTATGAGCTGCAGTAAAATTGCATCTGTCCATGAAACACAAAAGCGTATAGAAAAGGGCGACCCGGCGCCGGAATGTGAATGCGGCGGATATCTCAAACCGGATACTATCTCTTTCGGTCAGTCAATGCCCATGGATGATGTGGAAAGGGCAATGTCTCTTTCCAAAGACTGTAATTTCTTTATGGTTGTGGGATCTACGTTGCTAGTGCAACCGGCAGCTCATATGCCTTTGTATGCAAAAGAAGGAGGTGCTTTTCTTGCCATTGTCAACTTGTCTGAAACGCCGTGCGATAGGATATGTGATGTTTTGATACAGGACAAAGCCGGAGAAGTGCTAAGGGAAATCACCAACCATGTTAAGAAATGGCGTCATAAAAAGTCTCCATCTACTGTGTTATAGTTGGTGATCAGAAGTTCGACATACTACATGTATGCCTTCACCCCTGATCAACAGCTATGCCTTGTATATGAAGATTTTTACTTAGCCATAGGTTATACTTTTTACGAGTTTATTATTATAAATATTACATAGAAAGGATCAGGTAGATAATATGCCTTTTTCAATTGCATTAGCCGGTAAAGGCGGCACAGGAAAAACCACCGTAAGCGGAATGCTTATAAAGTATCTTATTTCAAAGGATATGAAACCCATACTCGCAGTGGACGCTGATTCGAATCCAAATTTGAATGAAGTCCTTGGAATGAAAGTTGACGATACTTTAGGTGATGCCAGAGAAGATATGAAAAAAGGGAAGGTTCCAGATGGAATGACCAAAGACATTTTTATATCAATGAGGCTTGAGGAAGCTATTGCCGAGTCGGATGATTATGATCTTATAGTTATGGGGCAGCCGGAGGGATCAGGATGTTACTGTGCTGCAAATACACTGCTTTCCGGCTTCCTTGAGAAATTAACGGGTAACTATGATTATGTCATCATGGATAACGAAGCCGGGATGGAACATATAAGCAGGTTGACAACAAAGAATTTTGACATCCTTCTTATTGTTACAGACACGTCAAGGCGAGGTCTACAGGCTGGATTCAGGATCAAAAAATTAGCTGAAGAGCTTAATATAGGGATAGGTCGGTGCGTTCTTGTTGTAAATCAGGTAAAAGAAGAGCTGCCTGAAGAGGTTTTAAAAATTATTGAACAAAGCGGTCTTGAACTTGGAGGAACAATTCCTGAAGATCATGCCTTTTATGAGTATGATCTCAATGGACGGCCCACAATTGAAATGCCTGAAGACAATAATGCTATAAAAGCAGCATATGAAATATTTGATAAAATTATCAAGTAGTAAATGTGATACTTCAGTAAAAATCACAATAGATGGCTAAGTATAATCATGTTGTTAAAGTTTTTACCGTTCTTAAAATTAAACAAATATGAACGTTTCTCAAAGGTCTCGATATGAAAGGTATTGAAGAATCTTATTACAGCTCCGGTTCTCCATACCAGCTATTACATATATATTATTTAAAAGGTTCTTTGATTGCCGGGGAATTAAATTTAGGGAACAACTTTATTGGAAACTGGGAAGAAGACGGTTTTTCTTTTCTTTTCTTTTCGAAACCATCTCCGGGAAAAGTTGAAGATCTTTTAAATGAACAGCCTCATTTGGAATTCATTGACAAATATAATATGACATATGAGGATTGGCACGGAGAGAAAATAAAACCATTAAGGGTAGGCAATTTTCTTATATCACCTCCCTGGGATTTACCGGAAGAAAATAATGAAAAAAATGATGGAGAATTACGAATAATTCTTGATCCGGGTGTCGTATTTGGTACAGGGACACATACAACGACACATGATTGTCTTGAGGCAATTGAAATAGCATTTAATAGTGATAAAATTGAAACCGCAATTGATATCGGAACAGGGACGGGACTCCTTGGAATTGCAGCAGCACGTATTGGATGTAAAAAAACACTTGCCCTTGATTTTAATTATCTCGCTTCAAAGACAGCTTTAAGAAACGTCCGGTTGAACTATCTTCAAGACAGGATTATTGTTGTTCAGGGTATGGCAGAGGATTTTATTGACACCAGGGTTGATCTGCTTGTAACTAATATCCATTATGATGTAATGAAGAAGTTAATTATTTCAGATGGATTTCTTTTTTCTAAATTTTTTATACTATCCGGCTTGATGCGAAGTCAGGCAAGGGTTATTGCCGATATACTTGACAAACTCCCTGTAGAAATAATAAAAACATGGGAGCGTGACGGGATATGGAATACTTTTTTAGGAAAGGTATTGCCAGATAAATCAAACTAGTATAGAGAATAAAAATGCTAATTAAATGCTGGGGGTCAAGGGGCTCCATTCCTGTTTCAGGGAAAGAATATCTCAAATATGGTGGTGATACCACCTGTATTGAAATAAGAACCAAAAATGATGATATCATTATCATTGATGCAGGGACAGGAATTCGCAGGTTGGGAAATCAGCTGATTGAGGAAAATCGTTATAAGTATCATTTCCTTTGTACTCATGCCCATTGGGATCATTTAATGGGCTTTCCATTTTTTAAACCTCTGTATATGGCTGAAACTGAAATTAAGGCATACAGGTGCCCATTTCCCGGTAAGTATGTAGAAAAAATGATTAGCAGGGTAATGACTCCTCCGAATTTTCCAGTAAGATATTCAGATTTGCGAGCTGAGATAACATATGCCGACGGTTGCCCCGGGCAGTTTGAAATTGGTCCTATGTCTGTTGTTCCGATAAGCCTCAGTCATCCGAACGGCGGCAGCGGTTATAAGTTCATTGAAGATGACAAGACATTTGTTTTTCTCACAGATAATGAGCTTGGTTTTATTCATAATAGTGGTCTTCCTAAAGAGTCATACATGGATTTTGTTTCAGGTGCCGATTTATTGATTCATGATGCAGAATACACTCCTGAGGAATATAAAACTGTAATTGAGTGGGGACACTCGACATATTCTGATGCCCTTGATATTTCAATGAAGGGTGGTGTTAAGGCACTAGGACTTTTCCATATCAACCAGGAACGGACTGATACGGAAATGGATAAAATAGTTAATTCTTGCAGACAAATTATTTCTGATAATAATAATTCCCTTGAATGCGTTGGTGTTAGTTGTAATATGACTTTTGAATTATAATCACCCACATAACTCACCTAATTAAATAATAATTTCTCCGTTAATACTCATATGACAAATAAATTAAATAACGGTCTGGTAAAAAGTGTGTCGCTTTCACCCCCGACTCTACAGGATAATACAGCAGATGCTGACAGGCTTATTAATTCTTTAAAGCAGCAGCTTAATACTGATGATATAAAGACCGATCTTTACCTGATACGTGAGGTTCCTGAACTTCTGAGAAAATGGGATTACAGTGCCGAATGTGTTCTGATTAAGGAACGAAACAGGTGGAATCTTATAGGACTTGCTGAACCGAAAGGTAATAGTGTTATTTCAGGTCTTGCTGTTGATCTCGGGACAACAACTGTTGTTGTTCGATTAATTGACCTTTCAACAGGAAATACATTAAAAGAGACCTCATTCAATAATCCCCAGATTTCGGTTGGTCCGGATGTCCTGGCACGTATTCATTATTCCGAACAGGATGGCGGCCTGGAAAAACTAAATAGTTTAATTATTGGCAGCCTGAACGAAACAATTTCTGCACTTTGTTCTTCATTAGGTATGGAAAAAGAAGATATTTATTTACTTTCCGTGGCTGGTAATACTGCCATGACCCACCTTTTTCTAGACCTTAATCCTTACTGGATAATCAGGGAGCCTTATATACCTGTTGTAAACAACCCCGGGATATTGAGGGCTGATGAACTGGGCATAGATGTAAACCGGCTTGCAAGAATACTGGTTTTTCCGAACATCGGGAGTTATTTCGGCGGGGATCTTATCTCCGGAATACTATACTCGGGTTTAAATATGTCAGACGATGCATCAATTCTTGTAGATGTTGGAACCAATGCTGAAGTTGTTTTAGGGAATAACAACTGGCTCATCGCCTGCGCAGGTGCTGCAGGTCCTGCGTTGGAAGGCGGTGTTACAAAAATGGGTATGATGGCAGGACCTGGTGTGATAGATCAGGTTGAAATAGATGCCGACACGTATGAATTCAGAATACATACAATTGATGATATGAAACCGAGAGGAATATGCGGTTCAGGCCTTATAGACCTTGCGGCAAATCTTTTTTTAACGGGGATGATTGATATAAGGGGTAAACTTGTAAAATCAAAATGCGGTGAAAGGTATTTAAGAAAAGAGGATCTTGATCATCTCGTAGTAGTTTCAGGTGATATGTCTTCATCAGGGAAAGATTTGACAATAACCCAGGCAGACCTTGACAGTCTGGTCAGGTCAAAAGCGGCAATGTATACAATACTTAAGACAATTACTTCTTCTGTGGGAATGGATCTATCCGATATTTCGACCTTTTATGTGGCAGGAACATTCGGATCATACATAAGGCCGGAGTCAGCCATATCCATAGGAATGATTCCCGATCTCCCTCTTGAAAGATTTAAAGTACTAGGAAACAGTTCACTTGGAGGTGCAACCATGGCACTTTTATCAAGTGATGCAGTTGAAGAGATTGAAAAGATAAGAGACAGCATAACCTATATAGAACTAAATGTTAATCAGGAGTTTATGCAAAGGTTCAGCGCCGCTAAATTTCTTCCCCATACAGATCCAACTCTTTTTCCTTCAGTAAAGATAAATGTCTAATAGCCTCAGATAAATAGACACTTAGCTCTGTCAAATTAGCAGATAAAAAGTTATATCTGTAACTAATCATTTTTTACTGCATAGTTGATATATGCAAGATATGCTAAAACAGGATAGCCCAGTTAAGCTACTCATAAAAACGATACTTTGTGGTTTTAGCTTGTCTATGGTATGTTAAATAAATTTTGATTCTGAATCTTATTTGAATTTGAAACTCTATTTGCTTATCTCTCTTCATTCACTATCTAATCATAACAGTTGCTACTAATTTTTTTTCATAGTTAAAATGGAAAATTTAAAAGGAGTGACCCTTATGAAACACTTGAATATAAAAGCTATCCTTGATGGCCTTTTCATAATGGCCTTTTTTTTGTGCATTTTCGTTGTCCTTTTTATTGTAGTATCCAGCAACCAGCCAAAATTAGATAGTGCTATAGCCTACTACAGGGGGATTGTCTATTACGTTAAAGGACAGTATGACAAGACCATCTCTGATGACAACAAGGTTATAGAGATAATTCCGAAGGATGCATTTGCCTACTACAATCGTGGGTATACATATTGGGAAAAAGGCCAGTTTGACAAGGCTATCTCTGATTACAACAAGGCCATAGAAATAAACCCGGGGTATGCTGAAGCATACTTCAATCGGGGGATTGCATATGACAACAAAGGCCAGCACGACAAGGCCATGGCCGATTACAACAAGGCAATTGAGTTAAATCCAAGGTATTCTGCTTCCAACGACAATAGAGAATTAGCCTATTTTAACAAAAGAGAAAATGAAGTTTTTAAAATACGTTTTTTTGAAGGAGAAAAAAAACCAAAAAATTCTGAACGCATTTATAAAAATTCTTTTGATAAAGCTACAACAAGATATGTTTATACTGAACTAAAAATGAACAACTTACAATACAAAGGGAATACACATGAACATGAGGTAATATGGATTTATTATAATCCTAATGGTTCTTTAAGAGGAAGAATAGAGGGTAACTTTAATGTCAAGCCTGAGTGGGCCACCGCTTGGATTTATAGAGGTTGGGGATGGCCTTCACCCGGGAATTGGCCGGTTGGAATATACAGGGTTGTGTTGTTTATAGATGGAGTTAAAATTGGAGACCAAAATTTTACAATAAAGTAAATTTATACATTTTTTCAATATAAGCAAGGGTGTTAAGTAATTTGCAAATAAGTTTGCACCTGTCAGGTGCACCGCACATGATCTGCCCACAGCTTTTACAATAAACTATTTTTTAGCAATATTAGAGAAATTTAACTAAATAATATTATCTTTAAAATTGGAGTTCAATTTTTTATCACTGTATATGACCCTCATAGTACCGGATATAGATAGTACACTCAATTCAAATAACAGTTAAGTAATAAACGATATCAAACGTTACAGATATCTGCATGAAATCGTTTTGCTGTGTGTGGGTTTCCAAGTCGTGTTTTTTGACTATCAAATGTGTTCAGGTGATGGTAAAAAGTACATGCCTCTGAAATAAGGTGTTACATCAATTTCATGGAAAAAAAGGAGAAGGGTATTTACGTGTCAATCTTTGTAGCTGTATTATTTCTTATTATAGTTGGTGTTTCTGTTATTACATCTAAAATACCGTTTTTAATTTT